>DMNE01000483.1 GCA_003453735.1 Nitrospiraceae bacterium
CTTTTCCATTAAAGAAGGCTTGGATGAACCAAGACCACAATATCTTGTGGGCACCCATACTTAACCACGAAGCGGCTTTTTTTCCAAATGTCAATTCCAACTCCAGAGCAGGCTAAAAAAATACCCCCGCACGTGCCAATTGGCTTCAAATCAAAAAAGAGCATATTTTTTTTAAATAGATGTGACTACTTTTCAATATAGCAAGCCAGGACGAGAATCCGGCCTCTCCGGCCTTGCTCATGTGCGGATAACGACATGTAATCATTATGATTCAGAAAATGGTTTGCAGTAACNNNCTCACTCCTAAGCAAAAATCATAGTAGCGTAGTTCATCCAGTAAGGTTTGTTCTGCATTGCATTCTTTTCTTTCCCCATGCAGTACTCGATGAGCTCGGCAATGTCTTTGCGATCGTAACAAATTCTCGCATAGAGCATGGATATATGATGTTGACAATGGAACTTGCTTGATGTAAATTGACAGTTAGATACTGAATATCATGAAGTCATCCGGAGGAGAAGATTATGTGGAAATTATACAAGCAAGAGCAGGTTTCAGATAGTCAGTTGGATTTGATCATGGCATCCGAGAGTCTCGACAGTCTCAAATCAGAAGCAAGCAGGCTTGCGATACTCACTTTAAGCGGGACGAGCCTCATTAATGGCGAGTACAAAGACTTAATATGGGTGCATAACGTGGAGCTAAAAAATTATGAACTGTCTGTAAACCATAAATATAAGTTTATAATTCAAGAACGATAGACTCTATGTTTTCTATCCACTTCACACTTTACTCAACTTCTATATGTTATCCACAACGCGAGTTTCACACATTCTCTCTGAACTCTGCTTCCTATATAGTTCGCAATTAATGATGATCAGTAGGAAGTTGAGGGTCGCCGTTAGCTAAGGTGCGTTCATCGCCTATTAGACAACTTTAAGCTGAGTGTTATTCCCATACTTTTCGTCAGCAAAGATTTGACCAATGACTGTCATTTTTGGAAACCAAGGCCTTCGCTGTTAGCCTGTTCTGCGGAGTAGAAGGGGAAGTTATCATCCTGTAACGACCGAGGAGAGTGTTCCTTTCCGGTAGTAACCTTATGCCTGTGGCGAGAATACTACAGTGTCGGGTACAGGAGGCACACCTCGCTGCATGTTTCCTGTTCGAAGTTGTCACCAGTTGAAGATAATTGAATAGTTGCGATAGAATGTCATTATCCATGAAATGATGAATATAAAATTCAAAGCACCATTCGAATTCAAGCCTGGTATCATAGTTAGCCTTCTTGAGCGAAGTTATGCTGAAATTAGTTCATCCGATCCTAAATACTGGAATCAGGAGAAAAAGAAATGGACAGAATTCGATCAAGAGGTTTTCCGATATCCCAAAACCGTGGGCGCGTGCGTGTTTCTGACACTGTCAGACGACCAACTTGTCGGCTTTGGATCATACGACAATCGCCCGATGCCCGCATTTGGGCTTATTGGACATAACTGCATACTTCCGAATTTTCGGGGCAAAGGGTTTGGCAAGCAGCAGATAATCGAGATTCTTAACCGTTTCCGTTCAATGGCCATTAAGACGGCGAAGGCATCCACTTGTTCTCATCCTTTTTTTGTGCGTGCTCAACGGATGTATATTTCTTGCGGATTTATTGAAATTAACAGAAGACCATGGGATATGGACTATTCTCAACACATCATAGAATATGAAAAGAAAGTTGGATAAGTGGGTCAAGGCGATGGGCCAGCACCGAACAATTATTTCCAAAAGAATCTCATACCAATGTCAAAGATCCGACTATGTCAGGTACAGGAAGAAGTGAACTGTGATCCAGTCATCGTCTGAAGAAGTGTACCGCCAGCAATCAACACATGAAAGGAGACGGCTACGACTGATAGGTTATAACCAGGTGTACTTTTACCAATTGCTATAATCCACGCTTTGGGGCTTCTTGGATAAGGAGATTATGTCAGTCCGCCTTCAAATCTCTGGGGAAATGTCGCTATTTTTTCTAGGGGAGGGGCTTGACATATTACGCTGTGCGTAATAGACTATGAGTGATGATCCGGTCGTTCCGTGATGCCAAAACCGGGGAGCTGTTTAATGATTATGACGTGCCCAGGTTTCGTTCGATCGAACGGGTTGCACGGCGTAAGCTCCTGTATCTTCACCGGGCCAAGCATCTGGAAGACCTCAGAGTCCCGCCGGGCAACCGGATCGAGGCCCTGAAGGGCGACCGCAAGGGGCAATACAGCATCAGGATCAACGATCAGTGGCGAATCTGCTTTCGCTGGAAAGACGGGGATGCTTATGACGTTGAAATATCAGACTACCATTAGAGGTGTGCCATGACTTCAAAACAGAAACTTCTTGAGCCTATTCACGCTGGAGAGATTCTTCTTGAGGAATTTATGAAGCCGACGGGTATCAGTATCAACAGGCTCGCCCGGGACATCGCAGTGCCACCCGGCCGCGTCAGCGCTATCGTCAATGGTAAGCGCGCAATAACCGCCGACACGGCACTGCGGCTCAGCCGGTACTTCGGCACATCGCCGGAGGTCTGGATGGGCCTGCAAGCGGACTATGAGCTTCGCATCGCACAGCGCACAATCGGGCCTGAGATTGAGAAACGCGTTCGTCCCCGCGCGGCATAGTGAATCGTGGGAACCCGCTTTGAACCCTGAAATATTTCCTTTCAGATGTAGCCAGAAGTTGGCGACCCGGGATACTTGTATTATTGAGACTTTCTTTCCTGTACTCGAAAGTTGCTTCGCCTTCACGAATCTGTTTATTTTTATCCTTACTCCTCAAAATCGGGAAATAAGAGTTTAATTCTCCCTTTATGTTGAGTTCCCCGT
>DMNE01000089.1:0-5417 GCA_003453735.1 Nitrospiraceae bacterium
CCCTCCAAAAGTTGCATAGGAAGTTAAAAAGTCACCTAATCGAGCGAGCCCCGAAGTGGCATAACTCTATTTGCAATTCTTGTTCCTCCCACAGCTGTCTTTTACATATATTTTTACTGAAGATATCTAATTCTTATCTGTCCAGCATTTATACTTATAAATCTGGGTCTTATCAAACGGTGATGCTACAGTAACAGGTATGGAATAGTGTATCCCAGGGTTTCATTTGTTTCCATTTGACACATAAAAATATACGCATCGCTAACGCTCCGGCCTTTCGTGCGAAGCCGCCTCTTTAAGAAATAAGCACGGAACCGGTCTTTCTTTGCTAACGACACTTTTAAACCAGAAGGTATTGTTACAGCTTATTTTCGCAAGTCACCTTCCCACAAAAATCAGGCTCATCTTCTTCTAACAATTGTAATTTTTGATTGAGATATAAGCCTATCCTAAAAAAGCTGAAATCACTGAAAACCCAGAACAAGTAAGGATATGTTTTTAAATCCGACTGTGCAAGGATATGCTTCGAACTTTTTGAGCGATCTAAGTCCCTTTTATTCTCTGATCCACCTAATTGCGACTGGGCTTAATAAATGGTGGTGAAGAATTACAGAAATCAGGAATTATCCAAATGCAGTTCGGAGAGCAGTCCATTTAACTCCTCTAACGTGTATGGCTTTGCTATGGCATTTACAAAGCCATAGCTCTTGAAATCCTTCATGACTGGATCATCTGTATACCCGCTTGAGGCAACAGCCTTAACCTCGGGGTCTGTTTTTTTTAGTTCCCTTAACGCCCGTTCCCCTCCCATTCCTCCTTGCACGGTCAAATCCAGAATGGCTACATTAAATGGCAGCCCCGCTGCTCGCGCGTTCCTGCAAGCCTCGATGGCTTCCTCGCCGTTCCTGGCAAACTCGACTTCGTAACCGAGTTGTCTTAACATTGCACCTGTAATTCTTCTCACCATTTCTACATCATCCATGAGGAGTACCCGTCCTTTACCCGTAACGAGCTTCTTATTTTTGGCTGTTTCTTCATCAAAGGGCACAGTTGCTGAGACTGGGAAAAAGATGTGAAAGATCGTGCCAACCCCGACCTTAGATTCAACTGCGATATGTCCTTCATGTTTGGTAATTACCGAATGGCAGATTGAGAGACCGAGTCCCATGCCTTTCTGGCTTCCCCTGCCTTTTGTTGAGAAATACGGATCAAAGATCCTAGGGAGATTTTTCTCAGGAATGCCGCTGCCGTGATCAGCCACAGATATCTTCACATAGTTCCCGTCTTTCAGGGGGAGGTTGTCGTTTCGGGTTATCCTGACGTTCCATGCGCTGATCTCGACTGTCCCTCCGTCGGGCATCGCTTCCTTGGCGTTGATGAGCAAATTATTAAAGACCTGCTTTATCTGCACCTTGTCAACCTCTACAGGGTCTAGATCTTCGGGAAGATTAAATTCACAAGCAATATTCGATCCACTAAGACTGAGACTGACAGCCTCTCTGAGCAGGCTCCGTATGGAAGTTGCGCGCCTGTCAGAGAGCCCCCCTTTACTGAAGGTGAGAAGTTGGTAGCTCAATTCCTTCGCCTGCACGACGGCTTTTTCTGACTCCTCCAACAGAGGGGATATTCTGTCTTTCGGATTCGTGAACTCTCTTGCCAGGGAAATATTTCCCAGGATGCCCTGAAGGAGGTTATTGAAATCATGGGCAATCCCTCCTGCGAGCAGGCCGATCGATTCGAGTTTCTGTGCTTTCATGATTTCTGTTTCCATATTCTTGTAATCAGTGATATCCTGGATCGTGCCCACCATTCGAACTACATTGCCGTTTTCATCAAATTCAAGGTCACCGACCCCGTGCACCCAGCGTTCCTCTTGGTCCGACAAACGCACTATCTTATATTGTTTGTCAAAGCGCTGCTTTTTCGTTAAAACCTCTTCTGAGAAGTATTTGACCATTTGCGACCGGAACTCCGGATGGACAAGGAAAGCCCATCCTTCGACATCCCGCAGGTATTCTTTGCCGATCCCGAATATCTCATCGAGTATTTGAGAACTCCTCCACGTGCCACTCTTGACATCAAAGGCATAACTGCCGAGTCGCGCTACCCTCTGGGATTCCCTTAACAACCGCTCGCTGTCGCGCAGCGCATCCTCCATCCCCTTGCGCTCAGTGATGTCCCTGATGACATGCACCAGCGTGAAGATGTGATTGTTTTCATCGACTTTGGGAAATGCCTTTATCTCAAGGAATTTGTCTAAGTGCGGTTCAAACATCTCTATCGCGGCGGGGATTCCTGTCTTCAAAGCAAGGCAACTGGGACAGCCTTCAGGGCGAGAATCTGTCCCATGGTACAATCGATAACACTTCTGCCCTATAATCTCTCTGAATGACAGTCCAAGCAGTTTTGTTACGGCTTTATTCGCTCGTATGATATTAAAATCCTTATCATGAATCGTTATTGCATCATTAATTATGTCAAAAGATTCTTCCCATTCCTTCTTGGCTGAAACAATTAAATCCTGAAGCTTCTTTCGCTCCGTGATCTGCCGTTCCAACTCTTTATTCGTCTCATTGAGATCATGGGTTCGTTGTTTTACCTCTATTTCAATCTCATCGCGAGATTTTCTGAGCGCCTCAATCGTTTCCCATTCGAAGACGCCCAAAACCTTAATCAGTCCGAATGCTATGACCGAAGCGCACAACGTACGAAAGACCTGTACCTGTAATCCAATAGTCCCAGCAAACATCGTATAATTAAGAATCGTTGCGGGGACAAAACGACCATCCGGTACAATAAGCCCTGAAAAGAAACTGTAAAAGAAAAAACCCAGGGCTGACAACTTCAGATATATTATTGGTCTTGATAACCCTATTTTCTTAATCTCAGTGGATTGCATCATCAAGGCATAAGAAGTCAATAACGCCCCCGGAATAGCAAACAAGTACCGCGCCCATACGTCAGCCATCAAGAACCACTGATCGCTGCTGAAAACTATGCTTGCCCAAACAATCAAGGGAATTACTGGTATAGCTTTAAGTATCGGAGATTTCTTGTTCACTTCAATGATGCTCTTTATGCCAAATTGCAACAGAAAGACAAATGAAAGAAGAAGCAAAAAAGATTTGACTATTTGAAGTGAGGATATATCAAGTGGCTTTTGAATAATAATTAACAAATCTACCCATTCGTTCAGGCCGTGCAGTATTCCAAAACTCGCGATAAGCCAAAGATTATGAGCCAACCAGAATTTGCTATGCTTCTTAGGGTAAATGGCTATAGTTACTCCCAGAATGAAAAAAGCTAAACCGTAAATAAAAAATACTGTCGCCATTTAGTCACCCAAGCTCTTATGCCTTCTGATCCTTCTTCGAAAGAGTTGGCTTTTTCAAGATGTGCAGTTTCCCTTATCTCTCTGGCAAAGTACCTCCTTCGGCTTGCGCCCTGTTCTGAGATCTCCGTCCGCGACGTTTATCTTCTCACTTTTCTTATAACAGGTTCGTGAGCTCAATTTAATTGGAAGAACTTCCTATTTTTGGAGGAAAAGTTTCCTACGCCCCTAACAGACTGTCATTGTGTTGGGCTGACGTGTCTGTAAGGTCAAATGCTGATTATTTCACTTTAACACTGATTTTCATGGAAAGGAAAGAACCCTAAAAAGGATATGGAATCAAGTAGTGGATGCACCTAAGAAGACCAGTTTTTTGTTGTCCATCCAGGGCATTCTCATATCCCTGAATTTTTCCATTTCGCTGAGCAGAGCTGGAAGGTTTCTCTTCTTCTTCATTTTCACCTGTATCTCATCTTCCCGAATGTCGATCTCTCCGCTGTTGCACAAGAATTTTTCAAAGAGCGTTTCGGCGGTATTCTGCGAATAGCCCTGCAGGTTCATTGCCAGCAACCGGTAAAGATTATGGGCCAGCACCGTCATCGTCAAGTCAAAGTCCACTTTTATCACCATCGATGACGACACCCTGTTTAAATGGAAAACCTCAATCTGCTCTGAAATGCCTTTCTCTATCAACCACCGCCTGCTGTATTTCCGTATCAACGATTCCAGATCGATGTCAGCGTCGTTCGTTATTATCAAGGCAGGCTTCAGCTTCCCATGCCCCGTTATTGCTATCTGCCGTATCGGTTTGCCGTAATCCTTGATATACACCTTTTCTTCGTACGTCTTCACCTCCCTGCCCTTGCCGTCGGCAGTCATGACTCTGGTCTTCTTCCATGCTGTCGTCGGCAGATCCTCAAGACCCTCGACAATGTTTTTCCCCCGCCTCCGTATGGTTATGAACTTTATCTGTGCGTCTTCCAGCTTCCTTAAGTTCTCATAGGCCGTAAACTTACTGTCGAATACCAGATACTTCACATTGTCAGGCTTGCCTTTGATCCGGTAGAAATCCAAAAACTCCAGGACAACCTCATCCTGTTTTTCATGCCTAATCCCTGTTTCGCTGTACGCAATGATTCCCGTATCAGGGTCCTGCGCCAACACCGACAACATGCTTGCCAAGGCCGTGTGCCGTTTGCCCGACCAGGTGTTCTGAAGGTGCGAGTCATCGCCCCAGTAGGGTATCGTCGTGNNTTGTTATCCTGCTGCAATAGGAACTGAACCATGCCGTCTTGGGCAGCACGGTTAAGCCCGCAAACAAACCTAATCCCCTGTCCATGCACCACACGTCATCGGCACTATATCGGCGTATATTGGACAGTTTTAACGCGAGAAAGCTGAGAATTGATGCTACGCGGCCTATGCTCTTCGTCTCCGGATACCGTGACTGTTCAATCGCACGGTCTATTCCGTAGTGCTGTATATAGGGCAGCAGGCAGAGTATCCCTATCGCATTGAACGTACTGAACTTCTCCGGCTCATACGAAAGCGCTTCGCTTTCAGGGGCCTTTATGATATCGCTTGTGTTGCGGATCTCCCTGTCCTGCTTTGCTCGCCTGGGCAACCGATCAAAGCCCTCCTTCTGCACTATGGTATGGATGTACCTTTCCGAGAGGTTATAGCCCCTGGAGTCGGTGATCGCTTTGATGTCGGCAACGGAAAGGTACTTCTTTCTCAGGTTTACAATCAGTGCGGTGATACTGCCTTCAGTATCTTTTTCCCTCCGTCCGGGTTTCTTTGATAGGAAAAACATGTCTTCAGTGCTGGAGTCTTTCAGAAAGTTCCTGAAATCCCTTGACAGGGAATAAAACGTGCTTAAGGTGTACCCGAATTTCTCGGCCACCTCCTCAGCGGTATGCTTTTCAAGGAAGAAAGCCCTGAGGGCTTCGTATTGCTTCTGTGCCGTAGAAGTCGGGCCTGAAAAGTAATCATGCAGCTTATTGCTCATGGGTAACAACTCCTAATTAGGGTTAGTTATTTCCATGAATAGTATATATTAGATTTCTTAAAATAACAACAAAAAAAT
>DMNE01000089.1:5524-7410 GCA_003453735.1 Nitrospiraceae bacterium
GATTTGTTTTCATGAAAATCAATGTTTAATCTTGTGGTCAGCGCTTTGGGCGACGACTGCGCCTTTGTGACACCCATCGCGGTGCAACACACAGCCTTAAGTCCCTTCCTGAAGTCAACATCGCTGAGCCATGCCGCAATTGCGAGGGGTGGCAGTTCTTCCTCCTGTAATTTTCATTGATATAACATGTTGAAAAATATAGAGTTTAATGAGTAATTTATAGATGGGGCAACGGTGAAGACTTCCGAAAAGACTGCGCATAGCTTATAGGGCACAGCAACTCGCCGGTCCTGCATGTCGCTGGATGAGTCTAGCGCAAATGGCATGGATATACGCCGCAGCGACGAGCCAGGAGAGCAACGCCCACAAATGTACGCCTTTGTTAGCCTGTGAGGGCCTTCAAAATCTCGCGCATATGGTCGTTGTGAGATTGAAGATGAAACTCTCCCAAGCCGCTGATCATGCTTTCCAGTGTCGGATATTCTCCTAACGGCGAGTCTTTGAGTTCAGGGATATGCGCCTTCCGGTCAAGTTGCTCCCCAGATAAGCCCGCCGCAAACTTAGATATACGGTCGTACTCCCTTTCGACCTCTGAGAGGAGTTTAGTAAAGGTCATCCGGGCACGCTTCTCAGAGAAGAATGGATTCCCAGGATCGATGTCTATCGTGGGAGTCTCGCCGTTGAAAAAAGCCTGAAGGAGAGGTAGATGGCCAGTTCCTTCGGGCCCCCAAAGGTGCGACAGGATTTCTTTGGGAGACCATCGTCCTGAAGGGGCACGAGAGGCTGTGCTCTCATCAAGCCCTTCGCATGCTTTCTTCAGTTCTTCCACCTTATGCCGAATGCCTTGAGCCAGTTGAGTGCCAGTTGAAGTTGCCATGTCTGACTACCTCTTTTTCCACTTTCTTTTTTCAGGTACCGAGAATGTTTTCAAATAATATTTCTTATTTTTTATTATTATAACTCCAATATACAACTAAAAACAAAAAGACGCCGCTAACAACTCGACTTTCAGCTAAATCCCTTGAGAGCCTTTACTGACAAGGGATAAAGTGTAAACTATTTGAGCAGATCAGGAGGAGTTAAGGAGACCGAANNCTCAGGTTCCGATTAAGACCTGTGCCAAACCTGCTATTGAACAGAACTGTGAAGAACATAAAATTTTTCCCAACGCGACTCCCGACAGGCGGGAATGACAACTCGTTAAGAAACGAACATGTTTTAGAACATCCCATCACCATTCGGTAAATCCGGCGGTACGGGCTGTCCACAGTCCCACATTTCTACAATCTTGTCCTGCTCGAAGCGGAACAGGTGAACGGCTGCTAGGCCTGTCTCGCCCGGTCGCTGCACGATGTGGGAGTGCACAGCCACGAGGTCGCCGTCGCCAAGCACGTGCTTGACCGTGAGCTGTTTGCTCGGGAACTTGCTGTGATTTTCGATCATCGCAATCTTGAGCGCGGGAAACCCAACTGGGAAATAGGCGTTGTGATGCTTGTCCAACAGGTCCACGTGCTTCTCGTAAGCTTCGTCGATGCAACCTGCCACGACGAGCTTCAGGAATTGCACAGCTGCCTGTTTGAGAGCTTGAGTCTTCTCATCTGCTATGATTGCACGTCCTGTATTGCTTCATTGACCCTGTTTTTCTTTTACCACGAAAAAGGAATAGAATCAAACAGGCGTGGCAACTGAAAGTTTGACGTCCTTATGTGTCTGCTGTAGANNAGGATTAGCTATCTTTAGGGGTTGTATATGGCAATCCTTTTGTTCACATCGAATGGAATGCCAAAAACGTAGAGAAGTCAAAGAAATTCCAGATGTTCGACTGTTAAGGAAGCAAAAGACCAGATCTATGGATATCGTTAAACTCTTCTTTAGACCACCTCACC
>DMNE01000356.1 GCA_003453735.1 Nitrospiraceae bacterium
TAAGGGTCGTTTAATAAAATATCACATTAGATCAAATTGTTTTATGTTGGCACGTCGATTGCTTTTCTAAGGTCAAGAAATCAATGACTATTGAGAGGAGATGTGCACAATGAAGAAAGGTTTAATAGCAATTCTTATAGTCGCGCTGGCGGCGGTTGGCGCCACTGCGGCCTTTGCCTTTGGGCCGGGTTACGGCATGGGAATGGGAGCAGGTTATGGGACGTGTCCTCTGGCTGGCGGAACGGTCACGACTGTGCAGTCCCAGAAGCTTGCCAAGTTTTTTCTCATTGCGGTCATTTTGATATCTTCAGTGGGACTTTTTCATTATGAGGGTCAGAAAAATGAGATCAAGAAGGACAAACAGGCTGAACTGTTGGCCATTGCCGACTTAAAAGCAGGCCAGATCATAAACTGGCGTAAAGAACGCTTAGCAGATGCTGCAACTATACGTGCTAATTTCCTGCAGGCGCCCCAACTGCAACGATTGGTCCGGAGGTTAAATGGAACCAGGGAGAGAAGGGATATTCTTGCCAGGTTGGAATCCTTCAAAGAGACAAATCAATACGATGATATTCTTTTCCTTGACAAAAATGGGATTATTCTGCTGTCAATGACGCACGAGAGCCAGGTTGTCGGACCTGACGAAAAAAAATTGGCTTCAGAAGCATTGAGAACAAGAAAGATTTTCTTTTCAGATCTCTATCAAAGCAAGATGGCGGATAATATCCGCCTCAGCATTGTGGTGCCAATACGGAGTGAAGATAAAAATGACATATTGGGAGTTTTTCTATTGCGAATCGATCCGCATCTTTTTCTTTATCCCCTTATTGAAAAATGGCCAACCCGCAGCCCTACTGCCGAGACGTTGCTTATACGTCGTGAAGGCGAAGATGTGCTCTATCTGAACGATCTCCGCCATAGAAATGGTACTGCGCTGGCATTCCGATTGCCAATAAGTAGGCAGCAACTTCCCGCTGCCATGGCGCTAAGAGGTAAGGAAGGGATTTTTGAGGGTATCGACTATCGGGGAACTGAGGTCCTTGTAGCATTACGGACTATCCCGGATTCTTCCTGGGCTATTGTCGCAAAGGTAGACAAGGAAGAGGTGTATGCGCCGATCAGAGGACGCTTATGGAATGCCATGCTGATAATAGGTCTTTGTATACTTTTATCAGGTGAAGGAGTCCTTCTAGTCTGGCGCAAAAGGGAGGGAGAAGAACAGAGAAAATATCGAGAACGACTTGAAGACACCGTTGAGCAGAGAACAGAAGAACTGGAACGAACACATAATCAGTTGCAGGAGTCTTATAACGATTTGGAAAGTTTTAGTTATTCAGTTTCGCATGACCTTAGGCAGCCACTCATGATAGTAGAGTGGTTTTCTCGTAATCTATTGAAGAAGTCTGGCAATAAACTTGATGCCGATGAACGGCAAAATCTTTCTGTGATCAATGAGCAAGCAAGAAAGTTGACCCAGTTTGTCAAGGACCTTCTTTCTTTCAGTCGTGCCAGCACCAAAGAAATACAGAAATCTGACATCGATATGAACGCCCTTTGGAACAGTGTTACCGAAGAAATGAAAATAATGATTGGTGAGCGGAGCGTCCAAATTGATACTAAAGACCTCCCTGTCGCTTGGGGTGACGAATCTCTGATACGCCAGGCAATTGTAAATTTGTTGTCCAATGCGCTCAAGTATACTGGCCCCAGGGACATAGCCAAGATTGAAATTGGCAGTGCTGAGAAAGAAAAGGAGAATATCTATTATGTTAAAGACAACGGAGTGGGATTCGATAGCGAGTATGCGGATAAACTCTTCAGTCTGTTCGAGCGTCTTCATTCATCGGAGGAGTTTGAAGGTACAGGTATTGGGCTCGTTATAGCAAAAAGGATTGTCAATAAGCATGGCGGGCGGATCTGGGCGGAAGGGACAGTGAACGAGGGAGCAACATTTTATTTCTCTCTGCCCAAGAAGGAAATTCCCATCAACATTTAGTTCCGTAGTCTGCTGCCCGTTGTATTATAAGAACAGCAAAGCAAGTTAAAGGCGCGTCACAGAGTTATTGTTGGGCCCTGTGAATACTTCATGTCTGACTGCATCCTTTGTCGATTTCTTTACAGAATACATAAGAGCGTCGGCTTTTTGCATCAAGTCTCCGGCACTGTCTGGAGGCGAGACGAAAGTAATCGCTCCGATGCTGAAGGAGACGGGCCATCTATGCTCTTTCATGGAGGCCGTGAGCCGTTCCCGTATTTTCATGAAAACCTTGCGTGCGGCATCGGCATCCGTTGCCGGTAATAGCAATGCGAATTCGTCTCCCCCCAGACGAAAGACAGCATCCGTTGCCCTTATATTTTCCTCTATAATCCCGATTACTGTTTTGAGCAAGGTGTCTCCAGCTTGGTGCCCGAAGGTATCATTAACGGTCTTAAAATTGTCTATATCCATATAGGCGACCGAAAAAACGTAGCCATATCGAGCGGCTCTGTTAATTTCGTAGGCTGACTGCTCGATAAAATGCATTCTGTTGCCCGCACCGGTCAGGGGGTCTGTCCGCGCATGCATTCGTGCGTTTTTCAAAGCGCTCTGCAGGAACACAACGGTGATAAAAAATCCAAAATGAACAAGGGCGCTCCAGAAATGGATTATGTTAAAAGGAGTTTTACTGGCATAATCCATGTTGACAAACAACCAGATCGTCGCGCTGCCCAGCGCTATCAAAAGACCGGCCTTCTTTTCCGTGAACCAAGTGATTATCGAAATAGGGATGAGGTATAGGATAGATAGTCCTATCTCCGGCGGGACCAAATAGTCAATCAGGCCGATAAGCAGCATAGCCGCAATGCCTATTGCCAGTATGGAATTCCTGGATTGCCTTCTCAGATATCTGATCATAGTACCATGTGTTGTTTCCGGTAGTCCGTAATTGCGGAGCCGGATAAAAAAACAGCTGCCACGCCGTAATTTCATGAAGCAGCAGATAAATTGATGCATTATTATAAAACAGTTATAACAAAACTTGTCTCAAATAACATAAAAACGATGTTGTGAATGTCATAAATTGACTCGTGCTGTGAAATTGCCGAGAGAGTTACCAGTTAAGGGTAATCGGGTGGCTACTAGTGTTGAGGCACACACCTGTAATTCGTGGAGCTCTGCCCTGTCGGTTTTTAGAACAGTAGCAAGGCGTAACAAACTTCTTATTTGTGACGATTTCCAAAGAAATCTGTCACCGCTGGTCGACTTACCATGGGTGTTGGCTACCAGAAAAAGTTGAAAAAACAGTTTTGACAGGTTTCTGCGGAAATTCACACAATTGACAACATTGCCTCAGTGTTGATTAGCGGGGGTACACC
>DMNE01000214.1 GCA_003453735.1 Nitrospiraceae bacterium
AACACCGAGTTCAGCTGCCATCATTCCTGCAAGATAGGCGACTTCGCGGGAATGCTGAAGCATATTCTGTCCATAGGATGTCCGGTATTTTAGCCTTCCCAGGAGTCTTACCAGTTCAGGATGTATTCCCGAGAGACTGAGATCAAAGATCGCCTTTTCGCCTTCCTCTTTTATGATCGCCTCAACCTCTTTCTTGACCTTTTCGACCACTTCTTCAATTCGTGCAGGGTGTATTCTTCCATCAGTGATTAATCTCTCAAGGGAGAGGCGTGCTATCTCCCGCCTCACAGGGTCGAACGCAGAGAGGGTGACGAGTTCAGGGGTGTCGTCGACAATAAGGTCAACTCCGGTGGCAGCTTCGAGGGCACGAATATTTCTCCCTTCTCTTCCGATGATCCTTCCTTTCATCTCATCGCTCGGGAGACTCACTGCCGTGACAGTACCATCGGCGACATAATCACTCGCATATCTCTGAATCGCGAGACTGACGATCTCCTTAGACTTCTTATCAGCCAGCTCTCTGGCTTCATCCTCTATCCTTTTTGCAAGTTTTGCGGCCTCAAAGCGCGTTTCTTCCTCTACTCTTCTCAGAAGTTCCTGCCGAGCCTCTTCAGCGCTTACCCCTGAAATTCTTTCTAAACTAGCCTGCTGTTCTTTTATGATCTGGCTATAGTGGTTTTCCCTGTCCAGAAGAGTTCTTTCCCGTGCGTTATATTCTTTTTCTCTCTTGTTGAGTTCGTGCTCCCTTTTTTCGATCTGATCGGACTTCCTCTCCAGTGCCTCTTCTTTCTGCCTGAGCCTCCTGTCGAGTTGATTCAGTTCATGCCTTCTCTCTTTTATCTCTTTTTCGGCTTCTGATTTGGCCTGATATACCAAATCCTTTGCCTCCAAGGCAGCTTCTTTTTTTACCGCTTCAGCCGTCTTTTTTGCTTCCTCCATGAGTTCATCTTTTTCCCTTCCCAGAGACAGGCGCAGGTTGCTGAGAGAACGCCTGTAGATTAGGCTGAGGACAATAGCGAGCGCGATGCCGACGGCAATACTAGTCAGCAGATATCCGGTATCGATCATTGGCAGGACCCCCCCTTTCGTGTATTCTTCGAGGGTACGGCTTGATCTTTGGTTTTAAAGTGTCGGTGTGAGGGGGATGCTTGGGGTATTTGACAGAACGGAGAACTCTTGGAGATTGAAAAAGTGTAAGGGATGTCTTGAATCTCCTTGCCTCAACATCCTAGATCCAGACGCTCCAAAGGTCTCCTGTATTCTTTTTTTATGTATAATCCTCACAAAAAGCAAAGCCGCACAGATAACCAAACAGATAAACCCGCCCTGCCGTGGAAGAGAAAAATTAGATCCGCCTATAAAATAGGTGGGTGTCCTGAAGGAGACATAAGGCTTCTGAGCAACATGCTCAGCATGCACACCGTGCTCCATACGTAGACTCCCAAAAGATCCAATTTGCCGGATCAACTCTTTCGCCTCTCACAAACAGGGCAGGCAAGCTACCCTCTTTAGCTCTTTAATGAGCTTAATTATTGTTATACCAAAAATGGAAGGCTTTGAGCAAGGGGAAAATAGTTCGATAGCGGGAAACGGTGAGAAGTTTTACACAATAATGACGCCTGCGTATCCTACAACATGGTCGTAATCACCGCTCACCTCAGCAGATGTGGCATATTTTATGAGTTTTGCCTCACGAGCACCGAGGTATTTCACAGCAAAGAGCATTATCGTGGCAGGGAGATATCCGCACATGGACACCTGTTCCTTCAGGACTGTATGGTACAGCCCATCGGGGTCTAGTGACACAATCCTATTTATAGCCATTTTATCCTTCTTCCGTGCCTCATCTTCAGATATGTAATGGCTCATATCAGAACTTGCAACAATCACAACGGGGTAGGGCACCTCTCTGATTGATTTGGCTATGTTTTCACCGATCTCCCTACACTCTGCGAGGGTGGCCGACATAACGGTCAACGGCACGATCTTTGACTGCTTCGAAAAATAGGTAATGAAGGGCAATTGCACTTCAAGGGAATGTTCAAAGAGGTGGGCCTGCGTGTCACTCGAAATCAGGGGTACATTCGCAACAAGTCTCCGCGAGAGTCTCTCGTCTATGGTTAGTACCCCGGTTGGAATCTCCCACTCTCCCTCGGCCATGAGCGACATCCGCGCACCGAGCCCTGTGTGATTCGGCCCGATTAAGAGAAATGTTTCCGGGAGCGCTATCCGGGAATACGCGGAGCCTGCCACTGAACCGGAATAGATGAGCCCTGCATGGGGACAGAGCATTCCTAATGCATTTTCCCTGGGGAGGTTATCGGTTACATACTGGTGTACCTGATTGCTGAGTTTTGCTGGAGTTCCGTGGTAAAACTGGCCAGCCACTGCCGGCATTCTCCTCATAAACCATTCCTTCAGCAGAAAGCGAGAGCGGTTAGGCACACTCGCCGAGTTGCTATTACCGACTGCTGACTGCTACTTCTTCATTGTCTTAATGAGTCTTTCGTATTTTTCAACCCCTACGCATTCCTTGGCAGCAGGACACCAGAGGAGGCAATTTGCAGCCATATCCCGGGAAATCGTTTTACCGCATTTCTTGCACACTGTTTCGGTCTCGTCGCTCCATATCTCGTTAGAGGTCCCGCACCAGAAACAGGCAAGTTCCTCAGGGAAAGGGTTTCGTATCTCCTTGCTTCCCGGACAACCTTCTTTAAGCATACCTCTATTTTATCAGATCATTTCCAAGATTCTATGAGGTATATCATAAAACTTTTCGAATCCTATTTCTCAGAGGGCAG
Organism: Nitrospiraceae bacterium; assembly: GCA_003453735.1. Classification (GTDB taxonomy): domain Bacteria; phylum Nitrospirota; class Thermodesulfovibrionia; order Thermodesulfovibrionales; family UBA9159; genus UBA9159. The sequence goes on from DMNE01000214.1 coordinate 2,802, forward strand.
CGTGAAAAGCCGTTCATATCCCCTTGAGCTCCCCCAGCGCGTAAAGAGGTCATGTTCGACATGAAAAAAATCGAGTATCTTGCCCGCAACGAAATCCACGATATCAGCTAAACTTTTGGGCTTATGATAGAATGCAGGCACCGGTGGCGCTATCGTTACTCCCAGGCGGGCCAGTTTAAGCATATTCTCAAGATGTATCGCACTGAAGGGCATCTCTCTCGGAGAGATAAGCAGGGGCCTTCCCTCTTTTAAGACTACATCAGCTGCGCGTTCGACAAGATTGTTAGCATATCCATTTGCGATGCCTGAAAGCGTTTTCATGGAACAGGGCACAACAAGCATGCCGTGTGTTTCGAACGAGCCGCTCGAAAGAGGGGCTGCGAGGTTATGCTCATCGTGATAATAAATCTTTTTCGTGTTGAAATGACGCCTGATCTTCCTTTCAACCTCTGCGTTGCTTTTGCCAGTCCAATTAATGTTTGTTTCGTGCGTGATGATCGAGAAGGACTGCGACGATATGATGAGGTGAACCTCGGACTTCTTGATGAGATTTTCGAGCACCCTGATGCCAAAAATCGAACCACTGGCACCGGTTATCGCGAGGATGTATCGTTTCACTCCATATATTCTTTTTGAAATTCTTCCGATTCGACCAACTCTTTGATAAGCCTGAGAGCCTCATTGCCGGCTTCCGGATCAATCTTCTGAATCGCAAACCCTGCGTGTACGATGACAAAATCCCCGATCTGTACTTCTTCCGGAAGGAGCATAAGGCTTATGTCCCGCCGTGCGCCGAACACATCAACCGTTGCCATAAGGTCATTTATACCGATAATCTTTGAGGGGACCGCAAGGCACATTCTATATTCCACTCCTCCAATTTCTTGATTGCTCGAGCTATCAGTTCCTCAATTCTATCACGGATACACTCGGTCATTTCAAGACCCACCTCGAGGGATTGCGGTTGAATGCCGATGAGGCACAGCTTTGCAGGGGTAAGGTCTTTCAGTTTTGCGGCAAAGAGGACATCGGAGAGCCCGATGTGGTGCACCGACAATTTTGAAAAGAGTGCGGAGGGAATCGCATCATCCTCCAGCATACCGATATGACCGGGCTCCTTCCGGAAATCGACGGCGTCGATAATGAGGACATTTTCTTTCCCCTCAAAAAAGGGCAGAAGGTCGAGGCCCAGTGTGCCACCATCGATAACTTTAACTTCGGGAGAGAAGAGATATCTCTCCCGCATGGTGTTTACAGCATGGACCCCGACCCCTTCGTCCTTTAACAGGATATTCCCAAGACCTATGAGCGCTGTCTTCAAGATCTCCTAATCCTCGATACTTTTATATCCACTGAAAATCGAACTCATGAGGCCGCTCCTCTCCACAACGTCATTATGCCAGGCAATGTACATATGGGAGATGAAGAAGGCGACGATAATCCACATGATACAGTGGTGGATGAGTCTCACCGTGCCTTCATTTAGTATCACGAAAACCCAGCCGCCCAAAACGCTCCAGAGGGATCCGACGTGGCTTTGTGAGTAAAGCGCAAAACCGGTGCATATCTCGATGAGGAAAAGAATGATCATGAAAAAGTAGGTTAATCCCGCGATTCCGGTATGACCAATGGCTTGGGGACAATGTTCCCTCAGGAAGCAGTAGAACTCAGCCGTGCCGTAAAGATTCTTTCGTCTTTCACTGCTTACGGGGAGAAATTGATCCCAATGGGAGTAGCGGTTACCCATAAACCACCAGTAAATCCTCACGATAACGCTCACCGCAAAGACATAGGCAGCGATAAAGTGGATGTACCGGAATTTCGCCATAATAAACTGTTTTTGGTGAATAGCCTGGATAAAGGGAGCGCCGATGTAAAATCCGGTGATCGCCAATGTCAGTATGGCCAGGAAATTCAACCAATGAGTCGCTCTTACAGGCCACTCCCAGACATATACCTTCTTTAACATGGTTGCCTCCTATGTCACCTTGACTTTTAATATCTCGTCCCGGTTCGAGTCAACAACATGGATGGCACAGGCCATACATGGGTCGAAGGAATGGATGGTCCTCAGTATCTCCAAAGGCTTATTCGGGTCTTTCAGCGGTGTGCCAATTAACGCGGCCTCGTACGGACCGGGGTTACCTTTCGCATCTCTCGGTGAAGAGTTCCATCCACCAGGGACAACGCACTGGTAGTTAGCAACCTTACCGTCATTAATCACTACCCAGTGGCAGAGCGAACCACGAGGGGCCTCATGAAAGCCGTAACCCTTAGCCTCTTTCGGCCAGGTCGACGGATCCCACTTATCGCCGTTGTGGATTCGGAGGTCTCCGCTCTTAATTTTCGCATCGAGTTCATCAATCCAGACAGGGAGCATTTCCGCGGTGACCAGCGTCTCGATACCCCTCGCCGCGGTCCGGCCGAGGGTAGAGAAGAGCGCGGCGGGTCCAACACCCAGCTTCTGCAATACCATATTTACGACTTCCTTTATCCGTTTATGTCCAGAAGCATAGGCAATGAGCATCCTCGAAAGCGGACCAACCTCTGTCGAAAGGCCATCGTAGCGAATTCCCTTGACCCAACTGTATTTCTTGTCAGTATCAAGGAATTCATAGGGAGGTTTCTGGCCGGTATAGTTAGGATTGGTTTCTCCGTCCCATGGATGGAGCGCCTTGTCATCTCCACCACTATATTTATACCATGCATGCGCTGCGTCCTCGGTGACCTTCATTTGGTCAACCGGTTCAACCTTACCCAGATTCTTGTTCCTGATGAACCCCGCTGGCAACCAGGTATTTGTTGTATTGCTGACATCATCATTCTGGAACTCGCCGTAGGAGAGGTAATTACCGACTCCTCCTCCTATGGCTGCCCAATCTTTATAGAAGGACGCGATAGCGAGGAGATCAGGGATGTAGACCTTTTCAACAAACGAAAGGGCTTTCTTCGAGAGCTGATTCATAAGAGCGATACTGCCTGCATTCAAGGCGTTCTGGCTGCTCGGGTCAATTGGAATGGCCATGCCTCCTACAAGCCAGGTCTGGGGGTGGGGGTTTTTTGCGCCGAGCATTGCCTGCATCCTTATGACGTCCTTCTGCCAGTCCAGCGCCTCAAGGTAATGGGCTACCGCCATCAGGTTGGCTTCGGGTGGGAGCTTATATTCCGGATGCCCCCAGTAGCCACTCGCAAAGAGGCCAAGCTGACCGCTCTCCACAAGAGTCTTCACCTTGTCCTGTACCGCCTTGAAATAGGTCGGTGAGGAGTTCGGCCAGTCCGAGATAGACTGAGCAAGTGATGCTGTCTTTGCAGGGTCAGCCTTGAGGGCACTGACGACATCGACCCAGTCCAGGGCATGGAGGGCGTAGAAATGTATCACATGATCCTGAACGTACTGAATACCATTGATAAGATTCCTGATTATCCGAGCATTATCAGGGATAACTGCGCCTACTGCATTTTCCACGGCTCTCACGGAGCTTTGTGCGTGGACCGTTGTTCAGACCCCTCATATTCGAGAGGCAAAAGCCCAGCACTCCCTCGGGTCCCTCCCTTTGAGGATAAGCTCGATGCCTCTCCACATGGTGCCTGATGACCAGGCTTCCTTAACCTTGCCACCATCCACCTGAGCTTCGATCCTCAGATGCCCTTCAATCCTGGTGATAGGGTCAATCACTATTTTTGCCATGATCTATCCTCCTTATCGTTATTCTGATTTCTCTTCCTTAGGTCCTTTCGGCTTTACCGCCCGCCCTATCCCGTGTGCCACAAGACCTGCTGCTGTTGCTATCGCGAGTCCCGCGCCGATCTTGTCGGCCGTAGTCTCGATGCCGAATCCGGGCACATTCGGGAGACGCGAATACATGGGCGACATTTTATCCCAGTTGTTGTCCGCGGCACAGGCGATGCAGCCGTGTCCTCCCTTCACCGGCCAGCTCGTGCCCATGTTATACCTGATGCTGGGACAGTTAAAGTACGCCTCAGGCCCCTTGCAGCCCATTTCATACAGGCACCANNGGACAGCGGGCGGTTATGACTATCAAGCTGAGGTAAATACCCGAAGGTCAAAAAATGAACGATTGTCGCAGTTACGTTTTCCACATTCATGGGGCAGCCAGGAAGGTTAACCAATGCGATTCCGGAAACCACATCTTTGACGCCCACTGCCCCGGTGGGGTTCGGTGCCGCACTCGCGATACCTCCCCACGCCGCGCAGGAACCGACGGCAAGGGTTGCGGCCGCATTGCTGCAAACCTCTCTGACGGTATCGACAGCTGCTCTGCCACCTACACAGCAGTACACGCCGCCGTCTTTCATCGGTATTG
>DMNE01000438.1 GCA_003453735.1 Nitrospiraceae bacterium
GGGTCTATCCGGATTTCCCAAAGGATAAGTGATTAATTTTTCGACCTTTTATCTTTTTTATTCCCGTTGTCTGAAGGGCCGGAGAGACCCTACTTCAGTCTCGAAGGCCCGTAAGACAACTCCGATGTACTTTGAGTGTTATCGATTTATACCTTTAATGGAGTTATCCCTGCATGACATCTTTATCAAGGATTCTGTCTTCATACATACTGTACTTTTGCTTAATGTTCTAACTCATGGATTCTGCTGAAGAAGCACGTTGCAGTTTTTGCCTGCATCTGATAGTGTCTCACGTTTGACAATTCCTTAGAAGGAGGCTATCAATGACAGGCAACAAGTTACTGGGGCAACTAATTCGGAGGAAGGATTTTCGTATCACCTGGTTTGAGCTTCATGAGAGAAAGAGAGAGCTTTTCGTCGGTGTTAAGCCTTACAAGAACGGATGTCGCTGTCCTCTGTGTGATCGCCGATGTGAAATCGTGAGAGTGCTGCGTGAGCGCCGTAAGTGGCGGGACGTGTTGATTTGTGGGATGCAGGTGATTTTTTTTATCATCCAAAGGAGATTCTCTGTCCCACTCATGGCCGGTTTCAGGAACGGATACCTTGGGCCGATGAACATGCCAGGGTTACCTACCGGTTTGAATACGTTTTACTGGTGCTCTGCCAGATGATGGTTCAGAAGGCTGCTGCCGAGTTGCTGCATATTGCCACCTCAACATTATCGGACCTGCTTCACCGCACGATTACCCGCTTGAGAGAAGGGCACCGGATACGGGGGCTTCGCAGTATCGGGGTAGACGAGATATCATACTGCAAGGGGAAGAAGTATGCGACGGTGGTGTATGATCTGGAACGTCATTGTGTTGTTTGGGTGGGCAAGGGAAAGGGGCGCGCGACGATCGACCGGTTTTTCCGGGAGGCTCTTTCCCCCAAGCAACGCATGGCGGTTACTCGTGCTAGTTGCGACATGAGCCAGGCATATATCGGGGCGATTAAACACTACTGCCCCAAGGCGGTGCTGGTGCTGGATCATTTCCACCTTACCAAGGCGCTTCTGACGGCAGTTGATGAGGTGCGAAAGGAAGAGTGGCGGAAAGCCACCAAGGATGAGAAAGCGATGTTTAAGGGACTTCGGTGGCTGTTGTTCCTGCACTCATCGAACAGGACCAAGGGGCATACCCGGTTGCTCAATCAAGTGAAATCCAGCAATAGGCGTATCCATCGGGCATGGGTGCTGAAGGATGAATTCGAGCATTTTTGGGATTACGTCTATCCCAAACCCGCCGAGACATTCCTGAAAGGCTGGATGACCGCAGCTCTCCGCAGCCGCCTCCAACCGCTCCGTGACTTCGTAGGGACGCTTAAAAAGCATTGGGAACATGTGGTTGCCTATATATCCACGCCTATTACCAATGCCGTCAGTGAGGGAATCAATCGCATTATCAAAATCGTGAAGAACCGCGCCAGCGGATTCAGGTCTCTGGATGCATTTTCAGACATGATTTATTTGACCGTGGGGGACGTGAATATTCCTGAACAAATTCCGGCATGGTTCCGCACGCTGTGAAAACATGTTTCAGCCAAAAAGAGCAAAGATCGAGCGCTGTTCTCTATTTGGGAAAGTCGGATNNCCGATCCTAATAAGGGCGATATTATTCTTTTTCACTACCCAAAAGATCCATCACGACACTTGATAAAGAGAATTATTGCGACGGAAAATGACGTATTGGAGTCGAGAAATAAAGTTATTTATGTGAACGGGCTTATGCTAAAGGAGTTTTACGTGCAGCACGATGATAATAACATCGACAATGGCCCTCGAGATAACTTTGGTCCGATCAGAATCCCAAAAGGGAAAATATTTGTTATGGGCGATAATAGAGATGAAAGTTATGATGGCCGCTTCTGGGGGCCTATTGATAAAGCCCAAATAATGGGCAAGTCCCTTTATATTTATTGGTCGAAGAAGATAAGCAGAATCGGTACGGAGACTAAATAAAAATGGTAATTCTAGCATTTTATGCTCTATAGCACATATCTATGAAAAACAAGCCCATATCAATTCGTAACGTTATTGCCACGAGAAAACTTCGCAAGACGCACCTGATGGAAAAGTGGTGCTTGTGCGAATCGGAAAGCCGCGTAAGTTTCGGATGCTGAGTGGGAGCGCGCTTTTCATATATCGAATATCGGTATGAATGAAATTCAGTTCGGGCATGGAATCGATAGAGTTCAAGCGCTGATCCAAGGAATTGAAGGTACTCGTGTATTCCTTGAGAAGAGCGGGAAAAGACTTTTATGGGAGGGTGCGAAGAAGGAGAGAGCGGTATCCCCAGATATGTGCCGACATTCTACGGTAAAGACGTTACGGAGCATCTCTATAAGATGATCGATTTCTGAAATGGAAAGTTTTGCGCAGTCAGCCGAAAGACGACATCCTGCAAGGCAGCCAGAAAAGAAATCTAAAAGGGAGTTGGTGCGCGGGTAAAGGGACGCAGGCATTTG
>DMNE01000026.1 GCA_003453735.1 Nitrospiraceae bacterium
GATTAAAGTTTTTGTATCGGTGGTTCGATATATAAAGGTACAGGGATGCGATATCAAATATGCAAAGACGATTGAACAAGGCAGAGTGTGAGATTTGTTTGCAGACTCTTTACAACAAGTTCAACATAAACAACTATATTCAGTATAAGATATCAAGGGTGGAGCATGACAAAGAGAGAAGATAGGTTTGAAGGAATACGAAGGAAACTAATAGGAATGCGGCAGGATCTTATCAGGGAATCAAAAGCCGAAATGGTGTGCATCCTGAATCCGGAGGACCGGTATAATGGAGTTTCTGATGATGGAGATTTGGCAGAGATCGCGGTCAGGGATTCAGAGCAAGCCATACAGTTTGCTCGTCACCAGAGCCGGTTAAAAGCGATAGAAGAAGCTCTCAGCCGGATCGAAGAAGGCACTTATGGAATTTGTGAAGATTGTGAGGGAGAAATTCCTCTGGGAAGATTGAACGCCATGCCTTTTGCTTTCCGATGTGTTGAGTGTCAGACAATGCATGAAATAGAAGAAGGGAATAATCCTTCCTCNNTGGAAAGAAGTGCGGAATAATCCTTCCTCTTTTTGACAACCCGAACTATGGTATGCTGAACGATCCTTCAGCAACCTCCGGATTGTATTGCCTCTTTCTGTAACATTTCTTTCAAGAACTTTCAACGGTTTTGCAGGGAAAGACCGTTATAAGGTTCACGACCCTTTTACTGCGGGAAAGAGTCTGAAGCCATTGTTGTGTATTATTCAATCGCTGGAGTACTCCTTCATGATGTTATAAACGCCTGCCAAATCAAGACCATCGGTTTTCTTTGCGAAGGTCATCCCGAAGAGCTCCTTTGCAAAGCTCCCTGTAAAAAGCGGTCTTTTGAGAGATCTTGCCAGATCCTGCATATAGTGGAGGTCCTTATAGATCAGGGCAGATGAAAAATGGGTCGAGAAATCCTCCTTAAGGATCTTTTCTTTTTTAGCATTCAAAACTGCAGAATTACCCGCGCCGGCTGAAAGGATATCCAAAACTATTTCTTTATCGATGCCTGCATCTTCTCCGAATACCGTGGCCTCTGTGAGGGCTGTCATAAAGACCCCCAAAACGAGGTTGTTTATGAGCTTCATTTTGGTGGCGAGAGTTCTCTTTTCAAGATAAAAAATATTCGTTCCTATCTTTTCCAGGAGCGGCTTTACGTTTTCATAGGCTGCCTTCTCGCCACTCACCAGAACGATGAGCTTTCCCAACGATGCGGGCACGACGCTGCCAAGCACAGGTGATTCAAGGTAGTATGCACCGTGTTTTTTCAGTATGTCGTGGAAAATGGCCACGCGGTCAAAATGGTTTGTCGTCGTATCGATAATGATCTTCCCTTTACAGTCCCCCTCCAAGAGACCGCCTTTTCCTGTTATGATCTCGTTAACCGCGTCGCTGTCGAAGAGGTTTATGATTACTCTGTCGGTTTCGGACAATATCCCGGAGGGGCTTTCAGTTATTTTAACACCGAGTTCCGCTGCCTTTTCCCGGGTCCTGTTCCAGACTACCAGTTCTGTTCCCTCGGAGATCAGTCTCCTTGCAATCGCTTTGCCAAGATGGCCGAGTCCTATAAATCCTGTTTTCATGATTCCTCCTCTCTTTACATTTCCCTCTAGCAAAAGTATACCTCAGAGAGGATGAGAAGTCTCCTGGCGATATCTCTCATCTTAGAGGCCGAGAAAGATCTTCTCTCTAAGGAAGGGGAGGAATCGGCCTCAGCCGCCAGGCCGGGGGAAACAAGGGTGTAGGTAAGGGTTGACAAATTTGGTTCAGGGGACTCTCTATAAGGGGAGATCCACAAAGAGGCATCCTATGACATACGGTGAGGAGATGAACGTAGGCTTCGCTGGGATTGCGCTCGGAGATGGATATTTGCTAAAAGGTCAGTTTGCGGCATCTCGTCATTGCCGAATGAATGGAGGAGATCACTTTTCGAGGCTTTTAGGTGGCGTTGCTAGACCTCGTAGTGCCGGGATCCATCGTGCTGAGTCAGAATGGAAGTCAGGATCCAGTGACTATACTTAGCGACATAAGTAATTACCGTTATATATATTTAAACAACGCATAATTTATGGAGATCACTGCTTGTTATCGACCACATATCGAACTGGCTCTCTACCTCGTCAGTTACGCAGGAAAGCTGCGGGAAATATCTGTTGTGTATACAAAGCCTGCGAGTTAATTTCCACACGCGTTCAATCGGATTCAAGTCAGGACTGTAGGGTGGCAAATATTCACAATGGAAAGTATCGTCGCAGTCATTGCGCCAGTCCTTATGGAGGCGTGCATGGTGATATTTTGCATTATCCAAAAGCAGTATTACACGGCGGCGTGAGTGACAACTCTTCTTTCGAAGTAATTTCAGGAATGCAAAAAATGATAACCCATCGAATACCTTGTCTTCACGCTGATATACAAACTTCCCATCACGAAGTCGAACAGCGCCAAAATAGCCAATGCTTTTCCGTGTCGGATGATGAAGAAGCACGGGTTCCTTTAATTCAGGTGGTACCCACATGCGGCATCGCGACCCGTATTGCTGAAAGTGGACTTCATCCATGGACCACAAATCGATATCCTCTCTTTTCAAAAATCGTCGGACTTTTTTTTGAATTCCATCTGAATTGCCGGATCAGAACGGGCAATCATTGGTCTTGGTTTTCTCAAGCGAAAACCAAGCTGTCGAAAAAGCCTTTGACATTGACGCACTCCAAGATCAACATTAAATTCTTGTTGGATGAAGGCTGATAATGTCTTGCCATCCCAAATACCACCATATAATCCGATATCTTTTGGTGTTGCCCTTAACACAGTTCCTATCCTGTCTATTTGTTCGTCAGTCAATCTACTTGGTCGTCCAGTCCGCTCATCTTCAATCAATCCCTGAAGACCTTCGTGCAAGTATCGATCTATCCAGTACCTTACTGTACGCTCAGAATCGCCAAGCAATTCAGCAGTCTTCAAACAACTCATGCCTTTGGCGACAAGAAGAACTGCATGGAGGCGATGATCATAACGAGCCTCCTCAGAACGCCGAATTTCATCCTGTAAAACAAGTGCCAAATGGGAATCATCTATTCGTATCGTCATGCAAATAACATAATCTCTCATAAAATGGCAATTAGTTATGACGCAGTGTATATCATGAACCTGTCGGGCTATTCGCGTAACACGGCGGAAACTCTCTTTGCAAAGTTTTTCTATAACAGCGGAGAGGTGAAAATTACAGATGATGAAATATTGATCAGAATGNNACAGATCTCAGGATACCTTGGATGGGTAATAAGAACCTGGTGTTTTCCGGTGCGTCGTCCACATAATTTGCACCGGAAAATTAGAGTGCATTCCGTTCATGAAAATCAATGTTTATTTTTTTCTACTATTGATATGGGTTGCCATAAATGGAGACAAACATTTCTCACATACTGATCGCAATATCAGATGGCGCTTATACTCTTAGCATGTCAGATACAACCGCATCCTCACCCCTGAACAAGATAGAATCCAAACTCTCTTTGAATCGGCACTCACTAAGATTTCTTTCCACAATCAAGAAATAAAACTCTTTTGTAAGCCGCTTCCATTATCGCCTCAAACAGAAAAATAAAACTCCAGATGTTTCGTTTGAACATGCGCGGTTCAAAGAATAAACGATATAGCCATTCCATTCCAATGTGGCGGACCCACTTTGGTGCCCAACGGGCGGTTCCAGCATGATAATCAAATGCAGCGCCAACACCGATCAACCAAGGGATTTCAAGTCGATCAATATAACGGGCAATCCAAGCTTCCTGTTTTAAGAGTCCAAGGCCAACCCAAAGAATATCGGGCTTTGCCTCGTTTATCTTCTGGATCATTCCGACTTCTTCATCAGTGGTTAATTCGCGAAAAGGAGGGCTGAGTGTCCCGACTGTAATCATGTCTGGGAATATACACGAAAGCTTTTTGCTTAAAACATCTGCTACACCTTCTCTGCCACCATAAAAAAAATGTCTCCAACCCCGCGCGGCGCCATAGTCACATGCCTTAAGCATAAGAACAGGACCATTAAACCGGCATACTCTTCTCCCC
>DMNE01000425.1:0-1613 GCA_003453735.1 Nitrospiraceae bacterium
TAATCTTCCTGGCACTCATTGTACTAAAATCGAGTTGGTTATTATAAGATTATTTGATGATTGGCCGCGCAACGAACTGCCTCGTCTTTCGCAGGGGCTTGAAGGTGAAGGTTCAGAGCGTGGGACTAAAAGCTGCCGCCAGCCAAAACATGCCCTCAGGGGTAGCTTGAACTGCTGATGTCAATTATTTCGATCCTGTGATAAAAGACTCTATTTCCTTGACATACTGCGCATACAGATTTTCAGCAAGTCCAATCGCATCGAGAACCAGGTCATGGTCAATGAGATCATATTCATGGACAAGTCTGTTTCTGAGACCCGCGGAGGGCGCAATATTTCGGGCAAGGTCGTGCGAAATGACCTTAAGATCCCCTAACAGGGTGAAGCTCTCGTAATAATTGTCAGGAACCACATTCCCTGTTTGTGTAATGATATGAGCGTTAATATCAATGGCCGCCTCGATAAGTTCCTGCAAGAGCCGTTCCGCGGCTTTCCTCTTATAAAGGTCGTCAAGGTATTCCTGTCTCGTCATACGACGTATGGGTTCAAGGGCCTTTAGATTTTGAACGATGACAGTGAGCTTTTTCCTTACAATTGCCTCGTCAAGAGGACTCATGCGAGCCCCCGCTCTTTGAGAAAGTGTCTGATTGCTTGTGCCTGGGCATCACGCAGTTTCTTTGTATCTACGTACATTCTAAAGGAAAGCGAACAGAACTCGCTGAACAGTCCGGGAGCCCTTTCATAAATAGCTTTCCCCTGTCGGGCCGCGCAAAACCTCAAGAGTGGACTTGCCCGCCGCAAATCCACGACATCAACCTTGTCAGTACGCAGTATCCTGTTTATCTTGTTCGTCAAGATGAGACTATCAACGGGCCCGTCAAATAGCAACGCGAGATCAATATCGCTTTTTTTGTGCATTGTACCCGACGCTGTTGAGCCAAAGAGTATTATAAGCTTGAGCTCTTGATCGCCGAAAAGCGGTTTCAACCTCTCTCTGATTTCCTCTGGAGACAGTGCCGTCTGCGATTTTTCCATGAAAGTATTGTCTCACAAAGCAAAAACAAAAGCAATGAAGCAATGGGTGAATGGGTGAAGATCACCAATTCCGCCACGAAAAGCCCANNAATGTCCTTTTGTTAATAACGAACTGCTATAATGAGCATGTGACCATTACAAAGATAGACCGTGACGGTTTCGGTACAGCTATCGTATCCATAGATGATGGTTTCCGTGGGGAGCAAAAGCGGAGAGCGCCCTTTTTGTTTCCCTATGCAGAGAATCTCCCTAACCCAAGATGAAAAAATAATTATGTTTTTAAAAGTCGGCCATCGCGGAGCTAAGTCATACGAAATCGAGAATACCCTTGAAAGTTTTCTAAGGGCGATCGATCTCGGCGTGAATGCCCTCGAACTTGATGTGCGAAAATCAAAGGATGGAAAATTGATTATAAGCCACGATGATAATCTAAAGAAGGTTTATGACGAAGATATTCATGTAGGCGAGGCTTCTCTGGAAGAACTCAAACGAGTGACGAAAAATAGAATTGCTACCCTTGATGAGGCCCTGCACGCCATTGACGGGAAGGTCGATAGAATTCTGGTGGAACTAAAAGA
>DMNE01000425.1:1631-1861 GCA_003453735.1 Nitrospiraceae bacterium
CTCGACAAGAAAATTGAAACGGGCCTCATTTATGCGAAATTCAAGAATCCTGTTGACGCAGCCCTGAGACTGAACGCCCAATACCTGGTCCCTCTGTATCGATTCGTGCATACGAGAGATGTCGAAAAGGCGCACAAGAACAACCTGAAGGTCATCGTCTGGACGATCAATACGAAAGAGGAAGGGAGAGAGTACATCGCTAAAGGCGTTGACGGCATTGCTAGCGACAG
>DMNE01000425.1:1872-2831 GCA_003453735.1 Nitrospiraceae bacterium
CTGAGGAGGTGTGGATAAAAGCCCTGAGCTGTGGTGGGGCCGAGCCAGTTGTTCGTGTGAATCTGGGCATTTACCGCCGTCCCGAAGTGCCGATGCGATGTAGGGGCATAAGGGATTAGGTGCCTCCATTACGTTCTCTTTATTCCTGAAGCACTGAAGAGCGTAACTATGAGAGTGCGAAAGAAAAAATATACCAAATAGTCTGTAACTATTTCCCTTTGCTAATGGTCGAAGATGATAGACTATTGCTGTGATAAATGAATAAGTCATATGGTACTTTTTAGACTTTTATTGGGAATTGCTATGCTCACTATGGGAGGCAGGCTCTTTTGGCTTTTTCTGGGCGGCGTCGGTTTTGTTTTCGGGTTTGATTTCGCAGAGCCAATGCTCGAAGGGCAAGCTCACAGTGTCATGCTTATTATTGCTTTGCTTGCAGGGCTCGTGGGAGCACTGTCGGCCGTTTTCCTCCAAAAAATAGCTATTGTGGTGGGAGGATTTCTTGCCGGAGGCTATCTGCTTATCGGAGTGCTGACTCAATTTGGCATCAGAATGGGCCATTACCACTGGCTTTTCTTCCTTATAGGAGGCATAATCGGTTCAATTCTCATGAAACTAGTGTTCGGCTGGTCACTGATCATCCTCTCCTCTCTCATAGGGGCTGTCCTTATTCTCCAAACCCAGCATTTTGGCCAGCAGACGACAAAACTGCTCTTTATCTTCCTCCTGGCATTAGGCATTGCCATCCAGTGTGGACTAATTGGTCAGAAGCCTCCTCCACGCCGAATGTAGGGTGCCATAAGCTGTCAGTACAGGCCTTGAAAATAGAAGGCTTATTTGATAAAGCGTACGACTGCTGTGATCAAGAATTGTAACGAGGTGAAGGGATGGAAGAATTCAGAAATGTGACGGTCGTGAAGAAGGCGAATATCTATCATGATGGAAAGGTGACGAGCAGGACA
>DMNE01000139.1:0-23196 GCA_003453735.1 Nitrospiraceae bacterium
TATCCCATCGAACTTGGCAAATTCGACATCTCACGGAGTTTCTCTTGTAACATAACATGCTTGGCTATATCCGAATCTCCCAATCCATAACATGCTGATTCTTAAGGCTATTCGACTTCTGAAGAGCCTCTACGGGATGTACAAATTTGGAGCTATAACTGTTCACGCTAAATCGCCATTTCCCCCTACAGCAAGGAAAGTGAATAGGCCATTAAGATGACGTCTCTATGGAAAACTCTAGGGAGTTTCCCACAGAGACTTTGATAAGTCTACGACTTATCAACATCTTAACAGCCTCGGCTACTGCTTTGATATATGCACCCTTAAGAAATCTCTAAAAATTGACCACTTACCCTTTGGGAAATCCGGATAGACCCACATGCTTTAGCCTCATCCTCATCTCTTTAAGAGTAAAAGGCTTTTTTATGAAATCCGATGCTCCGTCTTCTATAGCCGCGTCATACGAGAAATCATCAATGAACTCGGTCATAACAATGATCGCCATGCCGGCTCTAAGCTTTTTTGCCTTTTCGGTAAGTTCACCGCCATCTTTTTTAAAAAACATGGCAACGTCTGTTACCATGACATCAAAAATGTTTTCTCTTATAAATGAGAGAGCAGCTTCAGCAGTTGTAACCGTTTCACAATGATAACCTTCTGATCTAGCATTTATAATTCTAAATCGGCAACTCATTATACGGTAAAAACTAAAGTAGTAATATGGAATAATGTATCCCATGGATTCATTTGTTTCCATTAGCTGCACAAAAAAAATGCGCATTGTTAACTCTCTTCCCTTCTCGAAAGCGCTCGAATGAGAGAATGAAATCAACAAACAAACTCAGGTCCATCCGCACAAGTTGCTACCGAATATTTCTTGGTCGCGGCAGAACTACAACCAGTTTACCACATCGATTTTTGACTTGTCCCTGACAGCCGTATACTACATCGTAGTAATGACATCAAATCTAGGAATCCCAGAGTGTCTTTCTCCGCCTCCTCCGGGGTAACCGCATAGCCACTACAGATGGCCTCAATGATTCCCCTTCGCTTCATGCCGCCGCTGATACCCTGCCGGTGAGAAGTGTTGTATATGACTCATCACCATCACTTTTTGCTGCCTTCGCACATTGTAGACCGTCTCGGCCACCGGATTTTGTATGTGACGAGGTTACGTCTGCGTTCACAGTACGTTACAACCTGAAGCGTTGGACATCCTCCTTTCAAAGGGTGTTGTCGAAGGGCTTCGTCGCCTTGCTCTCGCTCCACGGCGCCTTCCAAGCTACAAGGCCTCGAGTCTCTTAGCCTTGATCGGACTTCCACCGATTGGGTTATGAGTCCTACTCTGGACGCGCCTACTGACCACTACTGCACATATTTCGGGGCTCAATAACATGGCCTGCATACTTGCTACACCCGGCTCCATACACCCCCTTACGAGAATGCCGGGGCTGGGGTTCAGCAATGGGAACTAGCTACCTTGCCGATAACCAAGACACTCGGCAAAAAACTAGAAAGGAATTGTCGGCACACCGAAATGACATTAGTATCGACTGCGAGGCCGAGGCATAATGCGTCAGCAGTTTAACCTCGCAAAAGATGTCGTACACATCAGAAAATCCGGTGACGGTCAACTCATCGTTTCTAAGGTTTTTTCAAAAAACAGCATATCTCACTCCTTCTGGAGTGCCCTCTCAACCGTCCTTATGGCACAGAACTCACCACACATGCTGCAGACATCCTGTTCCGTTGGCGGGACTTCCGCACGCCACTGTCGAACCTTATCTGGATTAAGGCTGTTGGCAATCTGGCCGTTCCAGTCGAGTCTCTTGCGGCATTCAGCCATTTTTCTGTCTCTCTGCAGAGCACTCGGGATACCCCTCGCAATATCCGCCGCATGCGCCGCTATCTTCAGTGCAATGACTCCTTCTATCACATCGTCGATATTCGGAAGCCGTATATGTTCTGCCGGCGTTACATAACAGAGGAAGTCAGCTCCCGCCGCCCCTGCAACGGCTCCTCCGATAGATGCCGCGATATGGTCATAGCCCATCGCGATATCGGTCACTAATGGGCCCAGAACATAGAAGGGTGCACCTTTGCAGATTTCTTTCTGTATCCTGATATTCAGTTCCACCTGGTTCAGAGGAACGTGGCCGGGTCCTTCTATAATCGTCTGAACTCCCCCTTTCAGAGCGATGTCATGCAGCTCACCGATCGTCAGGAGTTCCTCTAGCTGAGACCTATCCGTGGCATCGGCGAGACAACCAGGCCTCAGGCCGTCTCCGAGACTAAGCGTAAGGTCATACTTTCTTGAGATTTCTAAGAGCCGGTCATAGTGTTCATAAAGGGGATTCTCTCTTTCGTTATAGATCATCCATTCGAGGAGAAATGAACCGCCTCTGCTCACAATATCCAGTACCCTTCCCTCAGCTTTAAGCCGTTCAATGGCTTTTCTCGTCAGACCGGCATGCACGGTTACGAAGTCAACGCCTTCCTCAGCCTGCGCTTCTATGACCAGAAAGAGTTCATCAGTAGTCATCTTTGCTATCGATCCATATCTTTCCACGGCCATCACGACCGTCTCATAAATAGGGACAGTGCCTACTGCAATCGGTGATGCGCTCAGAAGGGCCCTTCTTATCTCCCTGACAGGGCCCCCTGTTGAGAGATCCATAACAGCGTCTGCACCGTATTTAACAAGGGCCTTCAATTTTTCCATCTCCTCATCGACAGAAACCCTGTCCCTGGATGTCCCGATATTGGCGTTCACCTTCACCCTGAGTCCTCTCCCTACGCCAATGGGCTCTATCGAGCGCAGGGTATTCACCGGGATTACCGTCCTGCCGCCAGCGATGTCGGATAAAAGGTCTTCGGCTAGCATTCCTTCGGACAGTGCTACGTTTCTCACCTCCTCGGTAATTATCCCTTTTCTTGCTGCCTCAATTCTTGTCATTGTAGATACCTCAAAATTCTTTCTGTTGTCTTCTTAATATCTTTTGAGCCTAATATAGCTGATATCATGGCAACGCCTTCAGAACCACAATCCACAATTTCTCCTATCCTGTCCTCCGTGATGCCGCCAATCGCAAAGACAGGAAGAGAGACTTCTGAGCAAACCTTCTTCAAGGCATTGATTCCCACAGGCTGTCCGTATTTCAGTTTTGAAGGTGTTTGATAAACAGGCCCAAAGGTTATGAAATCTGCTCCTTCTTTCTCGGCATTAGCAGCTTCTCCTGGTGTGTGGGTCGATACCCCTACTACGAGCCTTCCCTTTGACGCCTTTTTTGCAGCGAATACCGGAATACTACTCAGGCCGAGGTGCACACCGTCAGCCTCAACAGCAATCGCCACATCAACCCTATCGTTTATAAAGAGTTTCGCGCGATAACGTGCTGTAAGCTTCCTCATAAGGTATGCCATGGATAAGAGCTCCCTTATGGTGACGTCCTTTTCCCTCAACTGAACTGCCCCCGCTCCACCTCCCAACGCATCTTCGACAGCATTGAAAAATGAAGGGGTATCAGCAAACAATTTCCTATCGGTTATCAAATAGAGTTTGAGATCAAGGTCTTCTCCCATCGCCAGCAACTAAACCACACTTTCGAACAATATGAACATAATATTCACCAAAATAAAGGTGATAACTGAGAAACCCCACATTATGCGTTCGATCGTTTTTAGCCTTGCCTTGAAGACGTACAATAGCCCGAATATCAGAAAGTACAATATGAGCGAGATCCATTTGAGATTCCACGGAGAATCCCATAAAACCAGTAAAGAGATGAAAACGCCAAGGATGACGAGCGGCCCCCACAGGTACCATGCACCAGCCGCTTTTTTCTTCATTCTCCGTGCCCTCAATGCACCGAAAAGGAAAATCTGCCACCAGCCGCCCAGGAAAAAAAATAAGACGGCGTAACGGTCAAGCTTCGCAAGTGCCATGCCTTGAAGGGGGAAGGCCTTCGACTCAACCGCCCATATGGTGAATATAAATACGGACGGCAGTAATGCTGTAAAAACAAATCCCAACAAGTCCAGCACATACGAACCCAGCGGGGTCTCTTCCTTTCCCTTATTCTCCTCCTTTGCATTCAGAAAGAATTCCATTCCCAGCACTACGGGAACAGCAAGATAGGCAAGCTCTTGATAACGATATACATCCATTGCCCCTCCATCTCTGGCTTCGTGATAATCGTGAGTGTTGCGTGATTCACTTCAACGCTCGGTCTTAAGCATTCATATGCCCATATCGGCAATTCACAGACATCAAAGCATGCCATCTAAAGGACTGCTTGCGCTTGCGTACAGTTTCTTGGGAATTCTTCCTGCCCTGTGCGCAAGCCTCCCTGCCAGCACTGCGTGCTTCATCGCAGAAGCCATGGCGAGGGGGTCACGAGCTCCCGCGATACCGCTATTCATCAGCACCGCGTCGCATCCCAGCTCCATAGCTATTGTTGCGTCAGAAGCTGTCCCCACACCTGCATCCACAATCACAGGGACCTTCACCGTCTCAAGTATGATCTTGATATTATAAGGATTCCTTATGCCGAGACCCGAGCCGATAGGGGCTCCTAAGGGCATTACAGCAGCCGCACCCGCTTCCTCAAGTCTTTTAGCCATTATGGGGTCATCATTCGTATAAGGAAATACAATGAAACCTTCCTTTGCTAGTATCTCTGTAGCTTTCAGGAGGCCAATGGTATCCGGGAAAAGCGTCTTTTCATCGCCGATCACTTCTAACTTTATCAAATCGGAAACGCCAGCTTCTCTGGCAAGCCTTGAATATCGTAACGCATCGTCCACCGTGTAGCAACCCGCCGTGTTTGGAAGTATTTTGTATTTCTTGGGATCTATATAATCGAGGAGGTTCTCGCTTTTCCTGTCAATGATGTTCACGCGTCTCACCGCGACGGTAACCACATCGCTCCCTGAGGACTCGATAACTTCTCTGGTCTCTTTAAAGTCCTTGTATTTTCCTGTACCGATCCAGAGTCGTGACCGAAATTCTATGCCTCTAATTACCAAACTATCCTCCATGCCTTCTCCTTTCTCTCCCTTTATCCTCCGCCCACGAAGTTTACGATCTCCACTCTGTCCCCTTCCTTCAGGCAGAAGGAAGGGTACTCCGCCCTCTTCACCACGGACAGGTTTACTTCAACAGCCACCCGTTCCGGCTGAGTCCTCAATTCATCGAGGAGTTCCTTGACCGTCCCCGCGCCGGTCTCTGTGTCCTCACCATTTATAATCAGCTTCATACAATAAAAAAACCGTATCCCCAGAAGATACGGTCAACCTTAATCATCCAATCTTTGGCTCCCATTCCCTACGCCAGCATTATCCGGGTCAGGTTAACAGGGTCTCGAACGGCCAAACACCGTGTTCGACTCTCAGGCTCTAAAATGCCTCCCCCAGGGTATTTCAAGTATAAATAAAAGAATGCTAGGATGTCAAATAGATAAGGGATACGGAGGAAAGTGTCCAAGCAATAAGAAAATCCAGGAGCGAGGATGCGAAGAGCAGATAGGACTTTTGTCATCTTCGGCTTTTTATTGTTTTCACAACCTCCCCGATCACTACCTTTACCGTCTCCTTTGTCCTTCTGACCTTGATCTCCACGAGGCCTTCTCTGAGGTTCTTCTCCCCGAGGATAATATGGCTTGGAATTCCGATTAAATCAGCGTCCTTAAACTTGACGCCTGCCCTTTCATCACGGTCGTCGATCAAAACTTCGATGCCCTCACCTCTTAGGTCATCGTAAAGTTTCCCGGAAATCTCAATGGTCTTTGCATCCTTCATATTGAGAGGCAGTATCTCCACCTCAAAGGGAGCAATACTGCTGGGCCAAACAATGCCGTCCTTGTCGTTGTTCTGTTCGATAGCCGCTGCCGCTATCCTTGCAGGCCCTATGCCGTAACTACCCATAATAATGGGCCGTTCCTGACCGTTTTCGTCAAGAAAAAATGCTTTTAACGGATTTGAATATTTCGTGCCAAGCTTGAAAATGTTGCCGATTTCGATAACTCGCTCAATGCGCAACTCATTGCCGCATGAAACACATAAGTCACCTGCCCTGGCAATATGGATGTCATACCATTCTGGTGAGAAGTCTCTTCCTGCCTGCATACCCTTGATGTGATACTGTGGTCGGTTTGCCCCGCCGACGTATGATCCTTCTTTCAGGCAATTATCTGAAATGATTCTGATCTTGTGTCCTATGGGGCCGATGAATCCCGCCTCAACCCCGAGTATCTCTTTCACTTCTGCCTTCTGTGCCGGCCTGTGATTACCGATTATCGCAGCAAGCTTCTTTTCATGGAGTTCCTGATCCCCTCTCACCAAGGCAAGTACAGGACCGTCATCACTGATGACCAGAATGCTCTTGATAAAATAAGCAGGCTCCAACTTTAAGAAATTTGAAACTTCTTGGACTGTCCTTTTCTCAGGTGTATGTACCTCCTCCAACAGCCAGTTTTGGGCTTCATTCTTCCGGGGCAGTGAGCGTGCAAGCTCAACATTAGCTGCATATCCGCACCTTTCGCACAGAGCAATCTCGTCTTCTCCAGCCGGGCTGGGCGCCATGAATTCGTGGGCCGTTGCGCCACCCATCATACCGGGATCCGATTCCACCTGGTAGAATGTTAACCCACACCTCCTGAATATGCGGTGATACGCCTCTGCATGGAGCTGATAACTCTTTTCAAGACCATCGGGAGAGGAATCAAAGCTGTAGCTATCCTTCATAATAAATTCTCTCGTGCGCAACACTCCGCTCTTCGGCCTTGCCTCGTCCCTCAGTTTTGTCTGTATCTGATACCACAGTTGGGGAAGATCCCGATAAGATCGAATCTCCCTTGCCGCAAGCCATGTTACGATTTCCTCATGGGTCATCCCCAGGCACATATCCCGGCCTGTGCGGTCCTTCAGCCTGAACATCTCGTCACCTATGACGTCCCACCTCCCTGTCTGCTGCCATATCTCCGCGGGATGAAGCACAGGCATTGAGATCTCCTGAGCGCCAATCCCCGCCATCTCTTCTTTCAAGATCGCATGGATCCTATTGAGGACTCGCCAGCCCAGGGGAAGGAATATATAGAGTCCTGCAGCAAGCTGCCGGACATATCCGCCTCTGAGCATCAATTGATGGCTTACGGCCTCGGTATCAGCTGGAGTTTCCCTTAGAGTGGGGATAAACATTTTCGAAAAGAGCATAGGATGTCCTCCTTGGATCTCATATTCGCACACAATTAAGTCCCTTTAAAATAAGCACTTGCCTCCCCGATTATTATACAGCCCACTATTTGTAAAAGAAAGAATAAGTTCTTGCTTTTTCTAGGCCGGAACCTACCGCGCAGTGAAAGCTCCATTGCCAACGGGGGGACAGGCCTTCCGAAGAAAACTCCCCGCTCCAGGAAAGAGCAGCTTCAGATTCGGTGCTCCACTTTTGACGGCCTGACTGTTTCCACTCTGACTCGTAAGTTATACGGAGCATATTTCTTATGTAAGAAAGCATCGCTGTAGAAAGTCCATGAACGGCAGAGCCGAATCGACAGGCTCAGTTAAGGTGGGAGAAATGTGGCCGTAAGCACTCTTTCCTCTGATGATCTTCCTTCCGACCCGACACTCTTATTTCCTTTCTGATTGTACTTTCCGCGCTTGTGGACATTGCCGGCGGCATTGAGAAACTCTCGGCGGTGTCCTGCCTCTTTCTGCACATGATAGCTCCTTGTTTGCCATAACGCCCGGGTAGTGTTACAGACCGCCCATCTAATATTTAAGAAAGAGCGGCTTATGGACTTTTGACTCCTTATTTTTTTTTATTGTTTTAGAGACCGTGCAGCGGCACATGGAGCAGCGGGACTCGCTGCACCATTGGCAGAAGGTACAGTCACAGCAGGAATGCTTTTTCTGAGCGTCCTTTTTATCCATTTTTTGCGTACGAGAATAGAGATATTTTAACAAAATCTGCACTTCGGGCTCACAAAAAAGGCGCTATAGCCAAACTATAGCGCCTTTCCATTGCTTCTCAACCTACTTTACTTTCTTAGTATATCCCTATATGTGGTTTAGCCGCTTTTTCAATGTCGCGGCGTGCGGCCATATCCATCAGCACCTTTTCTGTAGCAAATTTGCCCTGCTCATATTTCTTCAGTTTTAATGCAACCCTCGCCTTATCGATGTAATCGAGGGCCATGGCAAGGATCTTCTCTGGATCAGGCTCAAAGTGGAGACTACCCTTGAACCGTTCAAACCAGACCTCGGTCATTATCCTCGTGACTTCTTTACTCGCCTCAACCGGTGAGTCACCTCCAAAGATTACTGGCACACCCGATGCTGCAAAGTAACATCCGATTGCAATAGCCTTCTCGGACATCCATTCCGGAGCGATCCCGACAGCTGGCATACCCCCGATTTCGTCCGACAGGCCGCCCTCTTCCGCCATTGCGCTCGCAATGGTAAGGATCCTCGAGTTATCTACGCACGAGCCGAGGTGGAGGATCGGCGGTATGCCGATCGCCTCGCAAACCTCCCTCAGTCCGGGTCCCGCATTTTCAAGCGCCATTTCGGGTGTCAGGTAACCTGATGAGCCGCACGCAGCAGATCCGCATCCGGTTGATACGATCAGGACATCGTTCTTGATCAGCTCAGTGGCCAGGAATTGATGAAGTCCCGTGGAAGGCACTCTCGGATTATCGCACCCTGCAAGGCCGACGACGCCACGGATTCTCCCAGCCATAATCGCGTCGTTGAGCGGCCTGAAAGACCCCCTCCATCTCCCGCCCTGCATGTATTCTATATACTCGTGCGAGAACCCTGCGATCACCGGGAATTTTTCGGTGATATGCTCACCTTTGGTCTTTCTGTTTGTGTAGTTATCGATCGCTATCTTCACGATCTCCCGAGCGACTTCTTTCGCTCTATGCTCATCGAACTGAACGTGTATCGCACCCTGTATCTTGGCCTTTTCAGAGGTGGTGATGATCTTGGTATGGAACTTTTTCGAAAGTTCCGTAATTGCCGGCATAATGCACTGTACGTCGACTGAGAGCGCATCCACGAGACCGGTCATGATCCCGAGCTCTTGGTTGGTAAAACCGCCTGCCGTCGGTATCGCATGTCTCATGAGGATTTCATTGGCCGTACAGCACATTCCGCCAAGGTTTATTCCTTTTGCGCCTTTTGATTTTGCGTATGCTATCATCTCGGGTTCCGAAACCACATCAACAATCATCTCTGCGAGGAGAGGCTCGTGACCATGGACGACGAGATTCACTTCGTCCTCCTTGAATATACC
Source organism: Nitrospiraceae bacterium (assembly GCA_003453735.1). Taxonomy (GTDB): domain Bacteria; phylum Nitrospirota; class Thermodesulfovibrionia; order Thermodesulfovibrionales; family UBA9159; genus UBA9159. The sequence continues at coordinate 9,296 of DMNE01000139.1, forward strand.
AAAACTCGCCTCTGCCTTCACCGGCATAGGCGTACCGAAGAGGATGTCGGTGATATCGGTGGATATCATACACCCGCCCCATCCGTCTGCAAGTGAGGTTCGCAACCCCTGAAGGAGGAGATGGTCAGGGTCATGGTCGACGCCGATATTGGTACGGTGCATCGTCTCGACGACCTCCCTGTCTATGCCTCTCGGGGCAATACCCCATTTTTTCCATCTTTCCTGTGTCTTTTTAGGAGCTCGCTTCAGAAAATAGAGCTCACCCTTGCCCTGTCTGCCGAAATCCTCGATCAGTTTCGTAGCAACATCCCGGGCAACATCATTCACAGGCCTTCCCTCGAATTCCACATCGAGATAGCCTGCTACCCGATAAAGCTTTCTCACATCCTTTATTTTGAAGTCCTTCGCCTCACCGTTAGCGACGTCGAGCAGGGTGAATGCCATGCCCCTGGCATGGTCGGAATGAGCAGATGTGCCTGCCGCTATCATCCTCAGGAGATTCCTCGCAGCGATAGTCGGAAGAGTCGCACCACATATACCCCTCGCCTCTTCCTCGGCATTTTTTCCGACAAATCTGCATGGTCCCATGTGGCATACCTTGCAGCACGCGCCCGGTGCTCCGATTGGACAGGGCTTCATCTTATCTGCCCTCTCAAAACAGGTCTCTATCTTATGCTCAGCGCCCCACTCTACGATTTTTTCAGCCTCCGGGTTCGCGCTCTTCATCTTTGCCACTTTTTTTGTTTCTTTATCCATCCTGACCTCCAAAACGTTACAGATTTTTTTTCGAGACTCCGATTAAGACTAGGCCCTTAACCTGAGCTACTCCACTAGTATATATTATATCATTGGATCCATGCTTAACGCAGGATGTCCCACCTGAGTGAGAAACTCCAAGAGTTTCTCTGAATCCTCACAGATCGTCTCATCAGCTATTTTGTCGAGGAGGCCAGGGACGCCTGCCGCTTCTTCGGTCTTCCTGAAGTCCTCGGCAATCCTTTCCTTAAGCCCCTTCGGCATCCATACAATCCGCTTTAACCCTCCATCTCCGTAAAGGAATTTCTTGCTCGATATGAAGTTCACTCCTACCCCCATGAAGCCGGGTGTCTGAGCCCCACCCCCAACGGTCCCTGCGAGTGTCGAAAACTTCATCCCAATCGGTGTCATGCCGGTAAATCCTCTATTTACGATCATCACCCCATTTGCCTCCGGGATGATCGCAATAATACACTCGAAACAACCGCATGATGTCATGGGGTTCTCCATGATCGTGTAAAGGTTGAGCGTCTCAACCGCACCGCCTGTGGCCTTTTTCAGGTATTCATCGGCTCCGGTGTACCGGCCAAATTTTGGGTCAAGACATTCACCCTTCGTTATCGGCTGGTTGCCACCGGTGGGGTCTATCTCGAAGGCTGCCTTTCCATCAAGCCAGTTATAAGCACCACACAAGCCTAGCCTTTCAGGCGTTATCACACAGACATGGCTTGGCGCAAAAGACTGACAGAGCAAGCACGAATAGAATGTGTCCACTGCTTCGTCAGTAAGACTCCCAAGGCGCAGGTCACGCTCACGATAAGCGATCCTCGCTTCATCAAGCCTTCCCTTAACATCCTTTTCATCAACATACAGGGTCACCTGAACCTTATCCACAATCGACCTGAAACGGTGATGGGTCATTGTGGCATTCAATATCCCGAGATGCTCGAGGGTAAACCCTTCTTTCTTCGCAGCATTGCTGATCCTCACCCAGTTAATGTCACGCTGGCCCATGTGCCAAATACCTTGGGCCTCGTTGATGTTGGAGTGTATTTTCCTTTCGATAACGGATTCAAAATCCTTCTGCATCTTTCTTCCGGCAACCTCGATAAGGATACCGAGGGGCATCTGTCCGCCTGCCTCGTACCGTTGCTGCCAGTTCTCACCGATCACGATGATTTTATTGTCTTCAATCTCATCAAGTTCTCTCATCCTTACCCATTCAAAGGCAGCAGTCCTCTGCCCGCCGAACTCAATAAAGGTGTCTTCCTTCCGTATTCTCTCGCCTTCGAAGGCAGGTCCGTATGCAACAGGAATAGGCGGCTTTTCGACGGTGATCTTGAGTCCCCTCATCTCTATCGCCTTCTGTGCGATCTTGCTATGATCAAATTCTTTATCCACCTCTTCATACGTACAGACCCCGGTAGGATGGATGACGGGGATATCTGTGTCACCAATCGCTGGGAACCCCATATTAATGGCGCCTGCCCCGGTTGTCCATTTGATGTCATCCAGTTCTCCCAGGACAATGGCAAAGGCAAAAACCCTATCCTTCTGGTATTTCAGGTGCTCCTTGAAGTCTCCCGGCTTTTTGCCACCGAAGATAAGGGAGGCCCTAATCGCCCAGTCAAGGGCATAGAGAGTATGTTCCGTATCGGGACCGAGGGGGACGATTCGGGTATCCCACCCCAGTTGAACCCCTTTTCTCAAGAGCTGCTTTGTCACGGAATCGCCCTTGTATTGCCCTGAAAGAAAGGTGAGGATATTCTTTTCCTGCAGTTCTCTGACGATGGTGACGGCTATGTCATCGCTGGGAGCTGCTCCGATAATTGCCGCGAAGCCCGGCATCGTCCCGTCAACAAGCTGAATACCGAGATTCCTCTGGATAGTGTCTGAGATAAAGCCATTATAAACATAACCAGTCTCAGGGTCCTTGCAAGGCTCAAGACCAGAAATATACCGAAGCGCCAAGATAATTTCTTCCGCAAATAGCGTGGCCATGCCGGAGTCAAGAGCCTCGCCTAGGTATGGTTTCCAGATATGCTCCTCAGGCTCATCATGAAGGAGCTCCTTTGCAAACCCGAGTCCGACCTTCATATCCCCGAGGGTCTTCACCGGAAAAGCGGTCATCGCGTAAATCATGGGAAGATGGAAAGCGGTATCGGGGAACTCGAATACATAGTCCTTCCCCTTTTCATTTATGGCCTTTTCAAGCATCGTTTCGGCCTGCGCCACAAGTTTGTTTGCACCTCTAATCGCCGCTGTGGCTATTAACTTAGACATCCTGACCTCCTCTTTCTTGAATGGTTTATTTTATACAATTAATACTGTATAAATCAATTTTGACGTTTCCAGAAACTGTTCTCTTTCTGAAGGCCTCTTAAGAGCGAGACTTCAAAAACGCGGGCAAAGCATTCGCCTCCCGGGGTCCAACAGTGACCTTCCATCCAGGAAGTTTCTCTTCTATTGCTCCGCTCAGTATTGCAACATATCCAGGAATGATCAATTCCTTATGCTTTATGTCTTTTTCGACGCCGCTGTCCTGAATAAATTGAGCGATTTTTGATGCGCTGAATTTGCCTGCCGCCCATCCCGTCAAGACCGATAATCCCTCGCAATCCATGACAGCGAGTCTACTCGGAACCTTGCTGTTTTCCACCTCTCCTGATACTATAAAATACGTGAGGGAAAAGTTGGTCGTTATCATTAACGGGGCATCCGGACTGGCCTCTCCGATTTTATAAACCTTTTGTTCCACCTGCATCGGCACTTGCGGATCCGTATAGATATTCTGTCTCAGGGTAAAAAGAGCAAGGTTTTTCCATTTTTCGATACTGCTCATTACGACCAGAGAAGAATACTTGGTTACTCCGAGAGCGGCGACCAGCATCTCAAGCATATGGTCATCCCTTTGAGCAAAGGTTATCACCGGATAGCCCAATGCCTTGAAGTTCTTCTTTATAGCCGCTCTCCGGGCCAGGGTATTGCCTGCGAGTATCTCCTTTGCGGTCCGCGAGCCGGAATCGACGACCATATCCTCAACACCGAGGCTCTTTATCTTCTCAGTAAGGGATGAGAGCGCTTCGAGTCCCTTCGCATACACACCCAGAGGCACTTTATAGGTCTTAGCCAACCCAGCCATGGCATCGGCATTGGACTCATCTGCACCGTACAGCAGAGGCCTTTTATCTGCAGCGGCTTTAAGCGCGGCCTCTGCTGCGGCTGGATTGCTTGTTGCGATGATGAGGGGAACTGCAGGGGCTTTGGACAGAATCGTCCTGACAGCGCCTTCGAACTTGCCCGCGTCACCTGACGTATTACTCAAAAATATGGCATCAATCCTCAATTTTTGGCCGACTCTGTCTATCTCCGACGCTACGACTTCTTCAACAATCTTGGTAATCTCGGGCTCTGATAAAGAGTCCTTTATTTCGACAGCAAAGACACAGGGGTTCACGAACTTTTTCTCATGCCTAAAGAGCACGGTCTCCTCGCCCATCTTAACAGCCTTTTCACCCGAACCGAGACTAATAGGTCGGACAGGAGGTGCAGACGCTTCTCCGAGGAGCCTCTTTGCATCTTCTGAAACATCAGGACATGCATCGAGAGATGCCTGCCGCTGGGCAAGCTTCATCGCAAATGCAAGACATGTTGGATGACCGCATTTCTTACAATTGGTCTTCGGTAGCAATTTAAATATTTCGACGCCTGTTAAAGCCATATCCGTCCTCCCTTACATTAATTCATCAATGAATTTTTCGATTGACTGAACCGCCCCCGGATGCCTCATGATAAGAAGCTCAGCGCCCGCGATGAGAAGGGCGCCCGCAGTGCTCGCCTCCCATGCAATGCCCCGTTCCCGAAGCGAACCCCAGAGTGGCAGATCGGACTCAGGAGCCTGTGTTTCCTTTATCTTCCACACATACATTCCAACATCTCCCAAGAGGGGAGGCTGCATGGTCGTATCATTCTGGGTCAGGGCTGCAAGCCGAATCCTTTCCATAACCGAATAAGTATACTCAATACCATATCCCAAGGCAGAACACATGGGATCGGTTATCAGTCTCTCTTTGTCAAACCCCATCTGAGTTATGAGGATGTTGAGCTGCTTGGAAAGGTTGATATCGAGTTCCGACATGGCGATCAGTTTGAGATTGTTCGCCATAGCAGCCGCGACAATAGTCTTATAATTTGCTTCCTGTGCCTTTCCGATAATGCAGTTTTTGTCCTTTGCAGCCNNCAGCCTCAGCGACAGCAACAAGAACAGCAGCGTCTTTTTCAGCCTGGTTGCTTCCCAGAATAATCAAAGGGACAGAAATCGCAGCAAGCACATCTTTCACGATCTTCGCCGCTTCCTCTGCAGAGCGATTCTTTCTATCGGGATGGGTGCCAATAAGCCTCAAGGCTACTGCCTTTGCGTGCAACTCATTCTGGCAGTATTTCGCCCAAGTGACCGGGTCACCCGATACACCATCATAAACCTCTCTTACGGTAGCAGGCCAGTCATCAGGGGGAATGTCCTGGATTTCATATGCGATGATCGGCCTGTTAGGAGCGTTTCCCTCGAAAGAATGGAAGGTTAAGACATTCTCACCACCAAAGACCGCGGCTTTCTCTGTGCCTATCGCAATTTCAAATACCTTGCCAGGAAATGTTTCCTTTGGTGCAACAAAAGCCATTTTTACCTCCTATAATGCGTAATCCCTCATACGCCAAGAGTGATGAGAGAGAAGAGGTTATTACTCATGCTCATGACGCATAACTCGTTACGGTTTTTTACATTTCTAAATACGAGTGCGCATAAAGAGTTCTTCCCATGAATATGTCAATCGTCTTTGCGGTCTCGCTCACCTCGTGGGGGTCAGCGATTGCCGCCGTCAGCCCCTCATAAATCAACAATGCTAGATAGTACTTGTTCAAAATAGGTCTCAATGCCTTTGGGCATCCATTGGATATATTACTCAGCCCCACGACGGTTTTCATTGGAGGGTCATTCAATTCCTGGAACATCTTCACCGCCTTAATGACATGCAGCGCATGATCCTGAGAGGTAGCAACCTGCAGAACGAGGGGATCAAGATAGAGGTCTTCGAGGGGTACGCCGTACTCCATTGATCTGGCCATGATCTCTGCGGCTATCGCAGCCCTCTCCTCTGCGTCTGCGGGCAGACCGCCCTTTCCCACGGTCAGGCCGATTACCTGAGCGTTATATTTTGCACCAAGTTCGAGGATGGGAAATCTTTCGGGGTCATTCGACGTAGAATTGATAAAGGGCCTTCCCCATTCATTGTTATGAACCTTCAGCCCCGCCTCGATCGCTTTAGAGTTTGTTGTATCAAGGCAGATTGGAAGAGGGACGACTTCCTGAATGGTAGTGACCATCCACTGCATCAAGTCCTCCCCGCCGTCTTCGGCAGGACCGATATTCGCATCAATGACTCCTGCCCCTGCTTTCCATTGAACTGTCGCTATCTCCTGGATCGGGCCCTTGTCTTTCTTCGCCATAGCCTCCCGGACCCGCTTCGCTATGATGCTTAGCTTTTCACCGATAATCAGCATTTCCTCTCCTTTCGCATTAAACGGATGCATGACGCAAACCGGATTCAGTTACTTAGTACTATGTGTCCCTTCAAATAGGCAAGGGGAAAAGTATCAGGAAATTTTAATATAGAGCCATAAACGGGAGATAATTGTCAAGATATTTTTGCGGACTATTGTATGATCAGGTTTTTGGCGGCCTCTATCTGTTACAGGCCGGGATAATCTTAAGATTTTTTAGATAGCTAGGGTATCTCTAAAGAGTCGAGGATAGAAAAAATGGACTGCATAACCTTTGCGTCTTCAGGAAGTTCCATGAGCGGTTTGCCCTCAAGATCGAACTTAAACACCATCTCATCCTGCGGAAGCAGCCCCGCTACCATAATGCCTGACTTTTCAGCCATCTTTTTGAGGGATTCCCCATCGCTCCCAACGACTCTGTTGATGATCAAAACGCGTTTATCGACATCGAGTCGCAATTCCTCCACGAGGGCATGAATTCTTTGAGCGGTGAGGATTCCTTTCACGGTCGGATCGCTTACGATGATCAGCAGGTCAACCTTATGGGTCGTTCTCCTGCTCAGATGTTCCATGCCAGCTTCATTGTCAACAACGACATACGGATAGGTTTCGGAGAGTTTGTCGGTGTACTTTCTAATGATGTTGTTTGCAGCACAATAGCAGCCCGGCCCCTCCGGTCTGCCCATGACAAGCAGGTCGCACCCCCTTGACTCAATAAGAGACTGCTGGACCTGATAATCGAAGAGCTGTTCCGTGCTCATGCCTCCGGGACGGTCTCCCCCTCCTCTTATGGTATCGAGGGATTCTTCTCTCAGTTGACCGATGGTAGCATGAACTTTGACACCAATGGCTTCATTGAGACAGGCATTGCTGTCAGCATCAACGGCCAGAACAGGTCCTCTCCTGTTCTTCAAGAGATATCGGATGGTGAGAGAAGCCGTGCTTGTCTTGCCCGTCCCGCCCTTCCCTGCAAATGCTATCACATAAGCCATGGTTTATTATACTACAAAAATCCACAGACCGTCTGATACAGTAACGATATCGTTTCGCAAAGCGGCCTACGAGAGATGTGACCGAAAACATTCAAGCCCGCAAGCCCCGGATTCATCCATGGGGATAGGACCTCTTCCCGGCATATCTTGCCTTGTGTGTCGATGCCAACAACATCCTTGATACGGCCAGAGGCAGAAAGCTCTGGCGGGCTATGGCACCATTGCTCAAACAGGCGGTATCAAGAATAATCCAATCTGTAAATGGAAGGTCCCTGCCGTCCAGCTTCGGGTTAAGCCGGAGACAGGGCAGATCGCTTGTTGAAACCTGAGCTGTGGTCAGAACCATGCTGACTACACCGAGAGTAAATATCACAGCCACAAGCAATAGGACAAGTCTTTTCATTGTCATTCCTTTTTCACCTCCTTTCATGTCATTCTGGAACGGATAACACAAGTACTATGCACCAAATTGTTCCCTTTTGTTTCAAGTGCTACCGGCACCCAAAAACAAATTCCCATTTCAGCAGACCTTTCCCATTTCAGGAGATCGCATATTCTCCAGTCCTTGATCGTCCAGTTGCCAAGGACAATGAATACTGCTGCTGGGATGCTCTGTAAAACTAGCGCTGACATACCTGTCAGCGAATGGCCCACTGTTCAGCCTCATGCAACTGCAGCGCGAAATCCCGCGACCAGATCTCCCCAAGAAAACCCTCCTCAACGGTAACGTTTTGCCATGCACAATTCGCCCTGTGTAATGTTCTTCACTTTCGGTTATAATTAAGTGTACTTTAGCTGTTGCTGAGATCTGGAATCGGTACATCTCCTCTGTCGAAGGCAAGGACAGAGAAAGGTTGCTTGCCCTCCTATGCACCCATGGTGCGTAGGATAAGGCGTTATTCAAGATATTATGGGAAAATGCATATCCGTTGTCATCCCCAACTACAATGGAAGTGCAACCATTGGAAAGTGCATCGAGGCTGCATTGTCATCGAGGTACGCACCCTTTGAAGTCATCGTTGTCGATGACTGCTCAATAGACAATTCAGTCGAGATCATAAGCCGCTATCCTTGTAAGTTGGTACGACTGGAAAAGCATTCTGGAGCGTCGGCAGCGAGAAATTTTGGAGTGAAAAACTGTAGTGGTCAGTTTCTCTTCTTTATCGATGCGGACTGTCTCCTCCAAAAAGACACCCTTGATGCAGTCAATGTCGCCATCGAGAAGTGTAACGGCGGTGCTTCGGTCATTGGTGGAACCTATACACCGCTTCCCTATGACCACGATTTCTTCAGCATCTTTCAATCCATCTTCGTGAACTACTCAGAAACAAGAAAGCAAGCGCCTGACTATGTTGCGACCCATGCGATGGTGATTGACTCCATCCATTTCAATAAAAGCGGAGGTTTTGACGAAGATTTCCTTCCAATCCTTGAGGACGTGGAATTCAGCCACAGGCTTCACAAGTCAGGGTTCAGGCTCGTGATGGACCCCCGCATCCTCGTTCAGCACATCTTTCAGTTCACGATTGTGAAATCGCTGAGAAATGCCTTTCGGAAATCGATGTTTTGGACCTTCTATTCTCTCAAAAACAGAGGTCTCCTAGCGGACTCCGGCACAGCCTCTATCGGACTGAAGATCAATGGCATCTCCTTCTGCTTCGGCATCCTTTCTCTCCTGATGTTTTTCCATTCTAAGGGGACAACACCCTTGCTCGTCATTCCTTTAGCGTTCATGCTTAACATCATAGTAAACAGAGGGTTGCTACTGGCCTTCCTCCGGACCAAGGGGTTCTTCTTCACTCTCGTAGGAACGGCATACTATGTAGCCGTCTACCCCCTTCCTGTTCTCGCGGGTGCGGTAACTGGCTTCATACAATACTCTTTTTCCAGCTGGAAGAGATAATGTATTCCCCCTTTTGGCACATTGGTTCCCTTTTCTGGAAAAGAAGACCGATCCAGATGACCTTCTTCATAACGAGAAAGTGCAACTCCGCATGTCCCTTCTGCTTCTATCTGAAAAGCGGTAACCGTCCAGCCGATCCCCCGGAAGAATTATCACTGGACGAAATCCAGAAGATTTCACGGTCTCTCGGACCTCTCCTTTGGCTCGCCTTTTCCGGCGGAGAGATTTTTCTCAGGGATGACCTTGCTGAAATAAGCAGGATCTTCTATGAAAACAATACCCCTGCCCTTATGCTCTATCCCACGAACGGCATGCTTCCCGAGATCATCAAAGAACAAACAGAGCAGATACTGAAGGAATGTAAAAAGAGCATCGTGGTCGTAAAACTTTCTATCGACGGCGTCAGAGAGGCCCACGATTCTCTCCGTCATACACCGGGCAGCTTCGACAAAACCATGCAGACTTACGGACTTCTCAAGGGTTTCCTCCGCACGTACCCGAATTTTGAACTCGGAGTCAATACTGTCTTCTGTTCTGAGAATCAGGATACCGCGGACGATATCATAGACTTCGTCAGCAGCCTTGAGGGTATTAAAACACACACGATTTCTCTCATCCGCGGAAGCCTCGCCGACGAAAGCTATAAGGCTGTGGATAACAGGAAATATCGCCACGCCATAGAGAGGCTCGACAAAAATCTCAAGAAGAAGATATCGGGCATCTATCGATTTAGAGGCGCACGGATTAAGGCTGCCCAGGATATTGTACAGCGCCGTCTTATACATCAGACAACGACGGCTCGGAAGAGGCTTGTTCCCTGTTACGCGGGCAGACTTAATCTCGTCTTGACGGAAAACGGCAACGTCTATCCGTGCGAGATTCTGAGAAAACCCTTTGGCAATGTGAGAGCCTATGACTATGACATGAGGCGGATCATGCGGTCAGAAAAAGCCGGGGATATCCTCCGGGACATACGGGACAACGCCTGTTACTGTACCCATGAGTGCTACTTCATGACCAATATCCTGTTTAATGCGAGATTGTATCCTGCGCTGATACACGAATATCTCCAGTTGTGAGGCGGTTATTCAGTCCTTCCCCTCCCGACTTTTTAAAAAGACCTCTCTTTGTCCACAGCCAGAACAGGCTCCTGAGACCTTTCGCAGCTGCTCTCAAATCATTGATACTTCTCATCTCAAGAAGCTTCTTGAGGATGAAAGAAGGTCTGGAATAGAACCTCTTGAAGGCTGTCTGACGGAGTTGTACGATCTCTTCCCTGGTCATCGTGTACGGGATAAACGCAGCCCCCTGATAGGTGAAGTCCGTGAGCTCATCAGATACGGTTCCATATCTTTCGAGATTCTCGTAAAGGTACGTGCCAGGGAATGGCGTTATGGCATGGAAATTCGCGATATCGGGGTTAAGGCCGATGGCAAAATCGATGGTCCTCAAGCCTTCTTCAAATGTTTCGCCGGGAATACCGAAAAGAAAAGGAGTGCTGACCCTGATCCCGACATCTTTCGCGGCCTTCACAGCCCTTTGTATCTGCTCAGTGGTCGTCCCTTTCCTGATAGCGTTCAGATTCTTTTGGACACCGCTCTCAGCGCCGAGGAGTATCGCCCAGCAGCCCGCATCCCTGAATGCCTTCAGCAGCGGCTTGTCAACCTGATTCACGCAGGCTGAGGCAAACCATGCAAAATCAAGGCCCCTTGCCTTTATCTCGCTGGCTATCTGCATGGCCCTGTTATAATCTGCGGCCAGGGTATCGTCTATAAACTTTATCTCCCGGTACCCTTGACTGATGCAGTGCTCTATTTCTTCCATCACATTCCCGACGCTACGGTAACGTATTCCGCTCTTCCGCTCTTTGTCTATCTGGAAGCAATAGATACATCTTCTGTTACACCCCCGAGAGGTCATCAAAACGGCCACCGGTTTTCTCCGATAAGTTGCAGGGGGAGGGACATAGAGATTTGCATCCCCCAACAAATCCCGGGCGGGAAAAGGGAGGGAATCAAGGTCGTTGATCAAGGGACGGGAAGGATTTTTCACGACCGTTTCACCTTCCCGATAAATAATCCCCTCCACTCCTGCGAGACTTTCCCCTGCCTGAAGCCTTTCAACTGCTTCAAGAACGGTAAACTCTCCCTCACCGGTGACTATCGCATCAAGGGATTCACCTGCATCTTCAAGACAGCGTTCCTGCATGGCGATAGGATAGGGACCCCCTGCACAGATAAAAACATGCTGTTGAAACATCTTTCGAAGATCACAAGCTGTCATTAGCGCTTTTTTCCACCCAAAGGTCGTTGAGTAAAGACCGACAAATTCAGGATTGAATTTTTTTACGTCCGCGAGTAGCTTCTCATGGGTTACAAATGCGCCGTTAAAGAACTGTACTTCATGGCCTGCATTCTGTAATACTGCCGCCACGTAAAGGGTTCCGAGCGGCTGCCAGTAATTAATCTGGGAGCTTCCTGTTTTTGAAGAAAAGATATCTTCGGGCACCCACGATGGAATCACTAATGCACACCGCATTCGAAGAGCACTCCTCCTGTCGTCATTGTACGCGAAGCAAAGCTATCCCTTCGTCCCCCGTGATAGGGACTGCTTCGCGGATCACAGGGACATCATTGCAGGGGCACCATTCAATCTTCCCTACCCGAGCTGCTTTTTTCAGAACCCTCTCTGCGCTGCCTACTCCAGACTCTATCGCGTGATCCATATTGTAATACCTGAACATTCCCCCTCTCCCCGTGATGTGGAGATTTTTGAACCTGCTGAGATATTGGTGAATTTCCCTGCATATGTTCCGGTACCCCACCTCAAATAAAGGATAGGCCTTGGGCACTCTTACGACAGCGCTGTCGATCACTTCATTGCTTGCAATAAATCCGAGTTGCTCCAGGTTTGCGACCGTGAGATCAACAAGGCCCTCATCGCTCTCATTCCATATCCGATCACCCCGGAAACTGAAGAATTCCATGACCATGATGGTCTTCCCCTCAGGAGCCATTTCCTCGCTCCAGTTTGTCGGTTCATGGATCCTACCGAAAGGCATATTCCGCTCGGGAACATATATCCATGTCTGATCTGTGACTCTTCTCCTGTCAATCATGATGGCCACGACAATAAGGTCTCTGAATTTCAGCCTTGAAGCTGCAGCCAGGATATTCTCGGGAGGAGCGGGGTTGAGGATCCCTACAAGCTTTGGTAATGGGATGCTCGAAATGAATTCTTTTCCCGGAATAACTTCCTTGTGGGTATTACTTCCCGCAACAATGCTGTCTACGGTAAAATCCGAGTGGTTAACGCGTTCAACAGATGTACTGATATACACATCATTGTTCTTTACTATTTCCTCCTTCAACCTGTCGGAAATGCGCCCTATGCCTAATCGAGGATAGAGGAAGCTGTCCACAAGTGTCGGCATGTCCTTTCCGGCGAATCTAAAGAAGGCATTCCTGATAGCCTTTGCCAGCGAAAGTCCCCTGATACGCTGCTCAACCCATTCTGCGCTTATCCCTCCGCACTCCATGCCCCATACCTTTTCGCTGTACTCTTTGAAGTACATATTGAACATCGTCCGTCCGAAATGCCTGACCACCCAATCTTCAAGGGAGATATCCTCTTTCTTCCTCACTAAGCTCTTAACCTTTTCGATCCCGTAATCACCTATGATCTTTAGTGTCACAGGGAGACCCAGACTGAAAACGGCATTGAACGGTCTCAGGGGATAATCGATATATTGGTTGCGCATGTAAATCTTGCTCTTACGACAAACTGAAATCAATTCACTGCCCATCAAGTTTTTCACAAAGGCATTAACATTCTCGTCGGTTGTGAAAAATCGGTGACCGCCTAAATCGAACCGAAACCCATTATGAATTAGTGTCTTGGACAGGCCTCCAACCATTGAATCACTCTCGAAGATCTTTACCCTGACTCCTGCTTTCGCCAAGACATATCCTGCCGAAAGGCCCGCAAGACCCCCTCCCAATACGATTACCGCATCTTCCCCATTGTTCATGTCTCTGTCCACGCTATCTTAAGGCACAAATACCCTGCGCTAATCTGCAGGTATTCTGTTTTCTCTGAAAACTTTTTCTTATTGGGCTCCTAATAGAATTAATCTCACCTGGCCAACACTACAGATACCTCGGCATTATTCGCCACTTCTCTACTCACGCTTCCCATGAAGAAATGAGTGACCCTTTTTCCTCTGGATCCAATGATGATCATCTCAACGCCCTCTTCTTTCGCGGCGTTGAGAATCTCTTCGGCTGGGTGCCCGGATCGAGTAACTGCTTTTATCCCGGTCACTCCCGCGTTTTCCATTTCCTTTCTGTAATGATTTATGATTCTTTGAGCCTTTTTGTCCAATGCTTCTTGATATTCTGTTCCGTGCAATACTTCCCGCAATGTGGTGATCTCAGAATCAGGAAGCATCTCATCCATCAGGGATCTGCCCTCGAACTTTTCAACGTACAGCAGTACCGTTGTCTCAGGACGCACGCAGGGGAACATCCGTATGTATGTTTCAAGAGCGGCCGTCGAGCCTTTGCTATCATCAACTGCCACTAGTACCTTCTTCATTTTCATTTTCACCTCACTTCATATGAATGTATATATGGCTACTTCCCATATCCCCCTGTTGAAGGCGGTGTTCCATATCCGCCTGCAGCCGGCGC
>DMNE01000139.1:23210-24022 GCA_003453735.1 Nitrospiraceae bacterium
GCTGGCGATGCTCCGTGTCCACTTGCTTGAGGCGCGGATCCATAACCGCCCGCAGCCGGCGCAGACCCATATCCGCCGCCAACTGCCCCGGATCCCTCCGGTGCCTTCGCAATTTCATGCTGCTGACTATAAACCAGCAGGAACCCAAGAGCTACAACAACAATTACGATGATGATTATCAGAGGTGCTTTCATTCTTCCTCCCGCACATAATCATAAGGGTGGTTAAGGTTATGCTTTCTTAATGACAAAGATAAGCTTGCCGCCTTCCTGTTTCTTTTCCATGAGATCATGACCAGCCTGTTCTAACATCTGAAGGATTGTCTCTGCCGATGACGGGTTGTCGAACACCATCACGAGGACATCTCCTTCGGCCATTTTCTCAAGGGATTTCTTGCAGTAAATCTGGGGATGAGGACAGACGTATCCACAGACATCGAGCATAAACTTACCTTCACTTGTTTTTTCGAATTTCATAGCCATGACAAACTTCCTCCTNNGGGTTTATTCAAAAGCCTCCAGTTCTTTTGCCATCTTTCTCTCTGTCCACCAGTTAAAGAATTTCACACCCACGAATGCACCTGCAACCATGCCAGCGCCGAAGAGCCATCCGCTCGGGTCACCCCCAGCAGCTCTTATGAAGAACGCCCCTATATTGCAACCGAGAGCAGGCCTTGATCCGATTCCCATCAAGGTGCCCCCAAGAAGCCCCCAAGCAATGAGTTCCCCTTTGGGGAGCTTGAATTTGAACTCCTTCTTCATGAGTGACATAACCATGGCACCCAAGATAATGCCGATGGACATCCAGAGCGA
>DMNE01000139.1:24036-27445 GCA_003453735.1 Nitrospiraceae bacterium
ATGTACCAGTAACCGGGGTCAAAGACTGTGCCTCTTATCGAAACATCTGCGCTGTGTCCCATCCTTGTAAGCAGCGATCCGAAATTGCTGACGCCGAACCTGATCTGCATGCCTTTCATGACAAAAATGTGGAGTCCAGCGACAATGCCTATGAGTATGCCCATAAGAGTCGTTCTCTTTGATGCGGTGACCATCTTCCATATCCCTAGGAGCTCGTCACCCAGACCAGTACTGCCGCCTTTTTCCTTTGTCCTCTTCTTGATAAAGCCTTTTCTGATCCAGACAGCATAGATTACTACCAATAAGAGTATTGCCGGCAGAATACCTGACAGCAAGGCATCGCCGATAAAGTACTTTAACGGGCCGGGGAGGGCTTCTGAAATGGCCTTCGTATGGGAGAGCTGGATAGAAGGCTGGTCCCAGACATAGCCGGCAAGATATTTGTCGAATGATGCATTCATGCTGACCGGAAGGTTTTTAGCTCTTGCCGAATCGACCCATGATTTCGGCATGATGCTGTTAAACCACGGGACAACGGAAAATATAGCCTGCCCGAAGGAAATTCCCACGATCGCGAGCATAGAAGTTCCGTTTCCTTCCCCAATCTTATAGAGAGAACCCGAAGCACAACCACCGGCAAGAACCATCCCGACCCCGAATATTACTCCCGAGATGGGAGTATGAATCCCGAAGGGCGCCGGGTGAAAGGTACTCATGTTGGTCGCAGAAAGTATCGCCTGAATGATGCTGAAAAACATGAGCGCCACCATGATACCGACCGCCATTCTCGGAACGCCGGCAGCAAAGAGATCTCTTGAAGCAGACGCCATGCAGAACCTTCCATACTGAAGCATCATCCCGTATGCAAAGCCAAACCAGATGTAGACTATGAGATACATGTAGTAAACGTTTGCTTTGTAATACATCAGGCTTATGAGAATTAGAACACCTGTGACGATAAAAGCCAAGATCTGATTGCTTCTTTCCTGAGTGTCAACAGTTTCCATCGCCTTGATACCCTCCTTTTGCTGCTCCTTACTCTTGATTTATTTGGTTTTGCAAATCGATAAGCTTAACCGAGATGGTTACTCAGAGGACTAGTCTCATCGCCTTATATCCTCCCCATTTTCATATCATAACAAATTTATTAACCCTAATACATAAGGACAAGAGTCGTCAAATAAGAAAAACTAATTGAATCGTAACAAATTCTTATTCTTACCAGAGCAGAGCCCGCAAAGAAAACTAATTCCTCCAACCCTCTTTATTCCTATCTTTAGGCGGATTTTTGGAAGCGTTCCCCGGTGCATAGACCGTGACGAAGGTTTTTTGGAGAAAAACTCCCTCATCGGCTTCAAATTCCTTCTTAGTCTGGTAGCCCATAATCTTTTGGGTTACGAAGTCGGGTAGGATTTCATCGTGTCCGTCTGCAATGATTACAATCGGATTATGTTCTTGCAGGCAATCATTATTCTTTAGGTAATAGCCGGGGCTCATGTATTGCCACGTGAAGCGAAAGCGTGACGTTTCCAAGTCCTCCTCGCCAGGAGAAAAGCGAGCACTATCGTGGTACCGGATTTTCTTATGGGTAAAGATATCGAGGATAGGAACAAAAACTGCCGGATTTATGATCGGTCTGTCCTTCGCCAAGGTATAGACTTCCACAGTTTCTCCCTCCAGGGAGTCCACGAACTTCCCTGCATCTTTCAGATTCACCGCGCTTATTTTTTGAGTAAAGGAAAGATACCCAAAGCTTGCTACCCCAAGTGATGAAAATAGGATACAGAGAATAATAAATTTTCTGACCTGTCTATCCCTAATTTGTTGCAACCCGTAGGAGGCCATTAATGCGACCATCGGAAATAAAGGGAGAATATAACGTATCCGCTTTACCTGAAACAAAATTACCAGAATCAACCCCCAACATATGATAAGATATTTACCATCCCTTTTTCTGAAGGCAACCCAGGCGGAATACAAAGCCGAAAGAGTAATAAATGGGTGTATCTGGAAAAAAAAAGTCGAAAGAAAACTCTCCCCCCATCGTCTAAGACCCGGCCTTTGATAACTGTTCAAGAGTTTGATCTGCTCGGAAAAGACATCGAATTTAGAGAAGAAAACTACACTTACCATTATTGAAGCGGCAGCGATTATTAAAAAAGCTCTAAATAAACAGTTCCGAGTCGCCAGCTCCTTGTTCCGGGTCCGGCAAATCAGGAATATAATAACCAGAATGGAAAGCGTCGGCCACGTTGAATACTTTGAAAAAAAAGCAAGAAACAGGGAAAAAGACGAGAGCGTCACCATTCCCAAGCCACCGTTGAATAAGGCTTTTGTAAATGCAAAGACAGAGAGGGTCAAAAAGAACATTGTGGGTACATCAACAAGCATAAGCGGTATCTGGGTGAAGAGATACGGAATTCCGAGGAGAGCTAACCCTGCGAAAAACCCGGTATCTTCGCTCCAGAGTGTTTTCCCTATCCGGAAGGTAAGGACGACGGCCATAGAGAAGAGAAAGGTCGTAAATATCTGGACATAGAACCTGCATTCACCTATAAATCTGAAAATCAGCCCATAAAGGAAAGGAACGAGGGGCAAATCAGTCCAGGCCGAAATACCATTGCCCCATTCCCTGAAAAAGTAAGTGATTCCATAAACCTCGAGGTGCTTTGCCTGTGTAAAATATCTTGAGGCGTCTACAATGACTTCAGGTTCGCCCCAAAAAATTACCGCCACAGCAAAAGATACGGAAAAAAGAACAAGATCGGGGCAGTGTACGGGAAGGGAGACCTTTGACAACAGATACGCAACAATGACGCCGACAATAAGAATGAAATACATCCTGCTTGCATCAACACTCTCAAACACCCACTGCCAGCTCGTGAGACTGTTGTCATCCAGGGTTCGGAGGGTAAACAAAGCAACAAAAACAACAGGTGTCAGGAGTGCAATGAAAAGAAGATAGCTATTTTTCTTGAGCAATTACAGACACACCCTCTCTATCCCGGCTTCATTTCGAAATCTGGGTGGCTGATTGACTCAAGTCACCCCCATAGGTGGTGGTTTTGACACATATAGTGCCTTCACGGCGAGTGACCGCGTTGTCACAGCTTGTTGCATAAGTGGGCCTTATCGCATCGTTCACCCTCACAAAATCATACCAGTTCTCATTCGCTGCGGAGTAATTTATGTTGTTGCCGTAGACGATCCAGGATTCATCATAACTTGAAGGATCGCTAAACCCCATCAAACGCAATTCCAAATAAATCAGGGTCGAACGGGTTCCCGTCTGGCAGCATGCGATGGTACGCTTGCACTTGTCCAGCTTGCTGAAAATTGACTCGAGATCGTCCATCGTATGAACCTTCCCTGTCTGAATGTCATACGTTCTTACATGTGAGACATTCAT
>DMNE01000158.1:0-1184 GCA_003453735.1 Nitrospiraceae bacterium
TATATTGATTTTAATAGATAATTTGAGAGATCGAAGCTTTGGGGGCTTTGTTGTTTAGGGTGATTTGTTTTCATGAAAATCAATGAAGATGTGTTTTCTACGCCGTGAACCACAAAGACCTCTGGAGTGCTTTCGTACGCAGAAAGCTATTGAAGGAGCTCTTTCTGATCAGCATGGGCTGAAAAACCCCGAGGGTTCCCGCCGCCCGAAGCCCGGGAATATAACGCCACATTCAGAGCTCCAGAGAGTGTGCTTCAGATGATGCCTGATCCTGCCTCCCTCGCACATGCAGCTGCCCGCGATGATTACCGCAAGGGACTTTATTTAGAAACATACGCAACATTGCAGATATTTATTTCGAAGAGAACCCCTCGCTTTCCGGCACCTCTGGCGATTCAATTTACTGGATAAATGTGCTCTGATAGCATTAAACCTTTCGAGGAGAAAGCTTCATCATGAGGCGGGAGACTTTTGGTGCAAGTTATAGGGAGTAAGCGATAAAGATTTCTTTCAAATGAGCCAGCCAAAAGAAGGACGGCCCAGGAATGTCCAGGGGGGGAGGTAATAAGAGGTTCTTTTCGAGAATTTTCACAGAAGCGTCTGGTATACTTGAAAACGATATGGCGGTGCTCTACGAATAGACCATGCACTGGGCATGTTGAGGCTCTTCTGGGTACCTAGGGGGGTGTCGGCTAAGGAAGGAGCGTACGTAAGATGCCCTGCTGAGGATCTTCTGCGGATCATTGCATTGGAAAGTGTTCTGAATGGGACAGTAGTAATAGCCGAAGACCTCGGCACTATGCAATTTTACTATGACAGATTATACTATCACCTTTATTCAAGTTATCAAGGGTAAAGCGGCTGAAAGTGGCTACTAAGAAATCTGCCGACAAACTCAAATCCACATCCGACAGAACGAAACAAATCGATTCTAAAATATCCATGAGTGCCCACTTCCCCATTGTCGGCATAGGCGCCTCTACAAGCGGACGGAGGCCCCCTTGCAGGTAGCGCCCGTTGAGTTTCCGATCTCATTCTCTGTTGCGCAGCCCGGCACAAGAGAGGAGCCCGGGGCACTGAAACCGGAGGCCAACCTGCAGACAATGGCTGATCAACTGCTCCTGCGGCAGTTTTCTCCTGCGCCGGTGCTGTCCGGCAGAAATGGCGATATTTCGTATATCAGT
>DMNE01000158.1:1264-3449 GCA_003453735.1 Nitrospiraceae bacterium
GACTGAAAGTCGGAACAAACGGCGGAGAACAGGTTTTGGACCTCACCGTCCGGGCGGTTACCGAACCTGAGGCCCTGCGCGGCACAGTGATAATAGTCTTCAAGGATGTAGCGATCCCGCAGAAAACAAAAACAGCATGCGGCGCAAAATCCGGGAAGGCCCGCGCCGCCAGGATCCAGGAAATGGAGCAGGAGCTAATGCAAACCCGTGGGGAGCTGCAGACTACCCGTGAAGAGATGCAGACTTCCCAGGAAGAGCTCAAATCCTCCAACGAGGAATTGCAATCCGCAAATGAAGAGCTTCAGTCTACCGTCGAGGAGCTGACCGCCTCAAAGGAGGAACTGCAGTCCATGAACGAGGAGCTCCAGACAGTCAACATAGAGCAGCAGGCCAAGGTTGATGAATACTCCCGCGCCAACAATGATATGAAGAACCTGCTGGATATCACGGACGTTGCGACTATGTTCCTGGACAACGAACTCAAGATAAGGACATACACGGCTCGGGCGAATAAAATCATCAAGGTCATTCCCGGCGATGTCGGCAGGCCGATTACCGACCTCTCATCGTCCCTGCCGTATCCGGAGCTGGCGGAGGACGCCCGGGAGGTGCTGAGGACGCTTGCCTCCAAGGAAAAACAGATTGCTTCCCATGAAGGACGCTGGCTTAAAGTGCGCATCACGCCTTATCGCACGCTCGGCAATATCATTGACGGTTTGGTAATTACCTTTACAGACATTACAGAGGCCAGGACACTTGAGGTTGAATTGCTGAACGTGAAAGCCGAGCTGGAAAAGTTTCGGGGAGGGTTTGCGGAACCTGGTGGAACAAATAAGATGAAGCCATGAAAAAAAAGGGAATATCAGCCAATCCCTCTAGACTGCGCAGTCGTGCTGAAGAACAACTGAAGAAGCGTAAAACTGGACCCGGCATTCCCGGGCTAGAAGAAGGGACCCAGAAACTCTTGCATGAATTGCAGGTCCACCAAATAGAGCTCGAAATGCAGAATGAAGAACTGAGGCGGGCCAGGGAAGAGACCGAGGTCGCACTCTCAAAATACACTGAGCTTTACGAATTTGCTCCGGCCGGCTACATTACATTAAGCAAAGGTGGAATTATCAGGGAGATCAACCTCACCGGCTCAAACCTGCTTGATACAGCGCGGTCCCGTCTTATCAATAAGCCATTAAGTCATTTTATTATAGATGATGACCGCCAAGTCTTCAATGCCTTTCTCCGGAATGTATTTGAAAAAGCATCCAAAGAGTCCTGCGAGGTCAGGCTCCGGAAGGAAGGAAACCAGCCTCGCTTTGTGTATATCGAGGCAAAGGTTTTAACGGAAGGGCAGAAGTGCAGTACCATCGTGGTGGACATAACCGGGCGCAGGCTGGCAGAAGAGAATTTGCGCGCAAGCTCGGCCAGATACCGGTCTTATATNNGAGCGCTACCGGTCTTATATTGAAGTGACAGGGCAGTTGGGATGGACTACAAATGCTGATGGAGAGGTAGTAGAAGATCTGCCTTCGTGGAGGATGTATACAGGCCAGACCTATGAGGAGATTAGAGGTCAGGGATGGTCGGAAGCCCTTCACCCGGATGACGTTGAGCGTACCTTGAAAGTCTGGGAAAAAGCCGTTTCGGAAAAAAACAACTATGAGACCGACTGCCGTATACGCAGACACGACGGGATTTATCGGCACTTCATGGTCCGCGGCATTCCTGTCCTTAAAGAAGACGGCAGTATTCGGGAATGGGTCGGCACTTGCATCGACATTACTGATCGCAAGAAGGCAGAGGAGGAGATCAGGAGACTGAATGTGNNCTTGAAGCATCAAACAAAGATTGGGAGATGTTCAGCCACGCTGTATCCCACGAACTCCGCTCACACCTTTTCTTAATCGATGGCCTTTCTCGCATCGTATTGAAAAAATATGCAGACAAAGTGGATGTTAGAGGTAGAGAACAGCTGACTACCGCTATGGAAGTGGCAGAAAAGATGGGTCACTTACTTGATGACCTATTTGCTTTCTCTCGTGCCAGTGCAGTAGAAATTAAGGCTAACCCAGATATGGTCAATATGGAAGAAATAGCGAAGCATGCCTTCGAGGAACTCAAGCCCAGCATCGGAAATCGAATTATACAGCTCGAAATGAAACAGCTCCCTTCCTGCCATGGTGATTCGTCA
>DMNE01000186.1 GCA_003453735.1 Nitrospiraceae bacterium
TACTGTCAACCTTTCTGTCTTTGATTATCTTAGTATGCTCACGATCAAGGAGCGCAAGCATGCGTTCAATAACCCTGTGTTCTATCATCAAAGGGCCTATCGGTTTCATAAAACCTCCTTCTTATATGAACTTGAGGGTTTTAAAGAATTCCTGGACCTGGGATAATCAGAGTCCAATGTTTGAATCATCCGGATGATCTTTTATACCCTTTGGCCTTCAAGTAAAAAACTTTCTACCCTTTTTCAGAAATTCATCGTTTCTTTGAGGTTGGTGGCTCCAGATTACCGCCTGATAGGGCCTCCACAAGTAGGATATCGGTACCGTGAATATATGCACCAGGCGGGTAAAGGGAAACAATCCAATGACGACAAATGCATTTACAGCGTGAAATCTTACGATCCAGGGCAGGGGACTAATAAAATCGAATCTTGGAACAAGCGATACAAGAGACCGAAGCCACGGCGAGGCGGTATAGATATACCACAGGGATCCCCAACGATAGAACAGGGCAATGTACACACCCGCTGAAATCTGCAGGAGAAGGTCTGCAAGGAGTATCCAGTCCATGACAGATGTAACTGCTTGAGATTTAGAATTAAGGATCCTGCGCATGATGAGGATTATGATTCCGATCAATGCAAGAATGCCAAGTGCCATACCGCCGATTTCGAGGGTAAGCATCCTGAGGGGGCTGTTGTGAAGGATTTTCCAGAAGTCTGGGAAAGCTGCCGCAAAAACATGGGCCAGCAAGATCAACACTATCCCGTAATGCCACGGCACAGACCCCCAGAAAAGGGCCCGGTTTTCCAGTAACTGTGATGAGATGCTGGAGTAAGAAAACCGGTCCGTGAAGTACCTATACAGTCCGACGGCAACTGCAAGAACCACTGACAGATAAGGGATAATGACGAAGTAGATGCTCCGGGTCACGACGGTTCTTCCTCCCTGAAAGATTCAAGATTGCGAGTATCCTCTTTACCTCTTTTTTCCAGGGTGATTAGGAGTGCCTCAAGGATGGCACTGTATGGGTTGTCGTTTTCCTTAAAACACTCGCGCATCTTTTTAATCGAGGGGATCAAACAGTATTCAATAAGCTCTTGACTCTCTTCCATCCAGTCGCTCCTTGAGAGAAACCGGAGCATGACGCTAACATGGTCAGGCAATTCGCTGTCCTGTGCAAAATTATGACAACGGTACAGTTCCCGCAGCTTGACCATAAACATCCCTCGTATGGAGTCCTCGCCAAACAGATGGCAGCCCGTATAGGGAACGCAGGCGGCCTGTAGATCAAAGGTGCGGGTGTAAATTTCTTCGAGACGGCTGAAAGAAGCCAGTTCGGTAAACGTCAGAAACCTATTCACATAGTTCCTTGCCCTCTCACTTAACGCAGCCAGAAGGGCGGTGCACTCCCTTGCCTGCTCATAGATCGCCGGAGTCGGATACTCAAGAATATTCGCGAACAATGCGCAGAGTCGGGACAGGCTGATGCGTTTCATCGAAATCTCATTCATCTTACCATCCCCGCTTTGGCTTGCGCAGGTATCCAACGCCTGCTTCCCCCTTGTGAACAGAAGGGTCTTCAACAGATTCTATCGTCATCTCCCGCATGAAAGGTGGAATCACGAATCGGTCTTCGAATGTCGGAAGAGAGATCATGCGGTAAATTTCCTCGATCTCCTCCGGGTTCGTTCCCGCCTCAGCGATCATCCGCTCACTCTTCTTCTTGTCTAAATCCCCCACGGTCTGCAAACGCTTGCATAGGCGGACCGCAAGGAGCTTCTTATTCACCGAGATGATCTCCTCCTCATCTCCCGCGCTGAACAAAGACGCGAGATATCGACTCGAAACCCTTGAACTTTCGTGAGAACCGAAAAATTCGTTCTTGAGTTCGTAAAGACCATTTTTCACGGTTGCCATGACGGGAAGGAGAGAAGGTACGTAAAAAAGCATAGGGAGCGTGCGGAACTCGGAATGGAGCGGCAGCGCCAGCTTCCATTTTATCACGTACTTATACACCGGAGAATTCTGTGCCGCCTTTATCGTCTGATCATGGATGCCGTCTTCCTTTGCCCTCCGTATCACCTCTTTGTCAAAGGGATCGAGTATCAGATTCCTCTGCCCTCTGACGAGTTCCTTGTCCGGCAACGCCGCAATTTCACTGATACGGTCCGCATCATATAACAATAATCCGAGATAGCGAATACGGCCCACGCAGGAATGGAAGCAGGCGGGTGCCTGACCAGTCTCCTGTCTCGGATAACAGAGGATGCATTTCTCCGACTTCCCCGTTGCCCAGTTGTAATAGACCTTCTTGTAGGGACACCCGGATATGCACATCCTCCATGCGCGGCATTTGTCCTGACTCACAAGGACGATCCCGTCCTCTCCGCGCTTGTAAATGGCGCCCGCAGGGCATGCACCTATGCAGCCGGGGTTCAGGCAGTGATTGCATATGCGCGGCAGATAGAAAAACACCATGCGTTGCAGTTCAAAGATCTGCCTGCGTTCTTCTTCACTCAACGTCTTGTTGTTAGGGTCACTTGCGGCATAAATGGACGAACCGCCAAGGTCATCGTCCCAGTTCGGTCCGCCTTCTATATCCATGCGCTTTCCTGTCACCTCTGAAACAGGGACCGCCACTGGCAGGTCATCTCCTTCCGTGGCGCTAAAAAGGTCCTCATAGCGATACGTCCATGGTTCGTAATAATCGTCTAATTTCGGCAGACGGGGGTTGAAAAAAATATTTGCCAGCGTCTCTGTCTTCCCTTGCAAATAAAGCTTCGGCCTGCCTTTACCCTTCACCCATCCGCCCTTGTACTTTTCTTGATCTTCCCATAGTGTGGGATAGCCGGTGCCGGGCTTTGTTTCGACATTATTCCACCACATGTATTCCGTTCCGCGTCGCGAAGTCCAGAGATTTTTGCAGGCGATGCTGCAGGTATGACACCCGATGCACTTGTCGAGATCAAAGACCATCGAGACTTGGGCGCGAATATTCATGTTACTATCTCCCTCCTGAGAGTTTAGAAGACTGGCTTTCCATCCAGCTTGTGAACGTATGCATAAGTATCCCTGTCGGGCCCTATAGGTCCCCAGTAATTGAACGCATAGGAAAACTGCGCATATCCTCCGACCATGAGTACCGGTTTCAGCCTGATGCGCGTAAGGCTGTTTGTTCCTCCTCCGCGCTTCATATTCCGCAGAGGGGATTTCGGAAAGGAAATGGTGCGTTCAGGCGCGTGGTAGAATATGCCGACACCCGCCGGAGTGCGGGCGCTCACCACTGCCCGTGTCACCACTACGCCGTTATCGTTATAAACCTCTACCCAATCATTATCTTTCACGCCGATGTCTTCAGCGTCTTTACTGTTCAGCCAAAAAGGTTCGACCCCCCTTGAAAGCGTGAGCATAAGAAGGTTGTCATAATAGGTCGTGTGCATGTGCCATTTCCCGTGAGGTGTCAGAAAGTTCAAGACCAGGGACTTCTCTATCGCGGTGCTTTTTCCTATGTCTCCGGAATTCTGCAAAAGTACCCTGGACTTAAAGGTGGGGAGGTTTTCTCCGAAGGAGATATACCCCTCGTGGTCAAGATAAAAATGCTGACGTCCGGCANNATGCTGACGTCCAGTAAGGGTCCGCCATGGCATCAGGCGCTCAACGTTGATGCAGTAAGGTGCATATGCACGCCCGCCATTGGTTATACCCGACCAGCAGGGGCTCGTCAGTATCCTTTTTGGCTGGTCCAGGAGATCAGGAAAGATCGTCCGCACGGAACGCTGTCTTTCCGCCAGGTCTGATAAGGGCATGCCGGTAATTTCCTCGAGCGCTTTGAAGCCCCGGTACGCTATTTCACCGTTGGTTTCAGGGGCAAAGTGGAGGATCACATTTGCAGCATCCCTGGCTTCTGAGAGGGAGGGGTACCTTTCACCGCCCCATTGCTCGACGGGCACACCTTTCATGAATTCGTCATACATGTCGCCAATTTTCCATTGGATTCCGCGTTCTCCCATCCCTTCCTCTTTTTCTTTGTGGCCATAGGATATGAATTGTTTGAAGAGGTTTGTGTAATCACGTTCCACGACCGAGAATTTCGGCATGGTCTTTCCCGGTATTGCCTGGCATTTATCTTTGTGCCAGTCTTTTACCTGTGGCTGCGAGATCTCCTGACGCGTATCATGCATGAGGGGAGTTGCCACGATCTCCCTGAAAGGTTCTGAAAAATGAGCAGGAGCCAGTTGGCTTATTTTCAGAGCGATTTCTTTAAATATGTCCCAGTCATTCTTTGCTTCCCAGCAAGGCGGCACGGCAGCCGAGAGTGGGTGGATGAAGGAGTGCAGATCCGTAGTATTCAGATCATCCTTTTCATACCAGGTTGCAGCAGGCAAAATGATATCCGAGAAGAGCGCGGAGGTATCCATGCGAAAATTTATATCGATCACGAGGTCCAGTTTTCCTTCCGGCGCAGATCCCTTGGAGTGCACTTCCTTTATGGATGCGGAGACGATTTCGTCAGCAACGGCATTTGTGCTGGTACCGAGGTAGTGTTTGAGAACGTATTCGTGTCCCTTCATGCTTGCGAGAATCGCATTTCCCCTCCAGATATACCAGACGCGAGGCCAGTTTTCGGGGGCGTCCGGGTCTTCGACCGCAAAGCGGATTTTCTTATCCTTCAGTTGCAGCACCAACCATTCTATGATCTCTTGTTCGGATTTTGCTCCTGATTCTTCCGCCTCGCGGACAAGGTCTATGGGATTACGATTGAACTGCGGATAGAAAGGAAGCCAGCCCATGCGTACGGCATTCACCAGGACATCCATGGGATGCATATATTCAAGGACTTTTATCCCATTCTCAGGCTCTGCGTATCTCCACTGGTCACTGTGAACATAGTGGAAGGAAGGGGTATTCTGAAGTCTCGGCGGCTTTATCCAGTCTAAAGCGAACGCGATACTCTTCCAGGAAGCCTCCGGCGCCACCTTTTCCTGGCCTGTGTAGTGGTTCATTCCACCGCCGTTCACGCCGACGCATCCGCAGAGGATAAGGGCCGTTATGCCTGCCCGATAATTCAGATTACTGTGGTACCAGTGGTTCACACCGGAACCGACAATGATGGTACACTTGCCCTTTGTCTTTTCGGCAGTTACTGCCCATTCGCGGGCGAAACAGACCAAAGTATCCCTGCTTACGCCGGTGAATTGCTCCTGCCAGGCGGGGGTGTAGGGCCTTTCTGCATCATTGTAATCCTCCGCGAAGTCGCCTTCCAGCCCTCTGCCCACCCCCATCTGCGCCATCAAGAGGTCGAAGACCGTGGCCACGAGGACCCTGCCTTTTTCCGTCTGGAGATATTTGACCGGCACAGCGCGTTTAAAAGTACGGCCGCTTGCGAACTCAGTAAAGTTGATTGATACCGCAGCGTCTCTGTCTTCGAACAAACTAAGTAATGGTTGAATGATCGTGTCGTCAGCGCCGTCTTTCATTTCCAGGTTCCATTGCCCTTTTCTCTCCTGCCACCTGAAGCCGACACTGCCGTTGGGCATGCGTGGCTCCTTAGCCTTGCCGTCAAAAACAAGGAGTTTCCATTCGCCATTCTCCGCATCCCGGTAACGGCTGAGGGTATTCGCTCGGAGAAACCTGCCTGCTCTGAGCGAACCTTCCCCTCCTTCTATCTCGACGAGGAAAGGGGCATCAGAATAGCGCTTGAGATAGTCAGAGAAATACTGGACTTGCCGGTCAACGAAGAATTCTTTCAAAATTACATGGTCGACCGCCATCCAGAAAGCGCCATCATGTCCCGCCGTTACGGGGAGCCACCAGTCAGCATATTTCGATACCTGACTGAAATCAGGGGAAAGGACTACCAGTTTCGTTCCATTGTTTCTGGCCTCTGCAACGAAATGGACATCAGGAGTGCGCGTCATGCTGAGGTTGGCCCCCATCGCGACGATATATTTACTGTTATACCAGTCTGCGCTTTCCGCTACGTCTGTCTTTTCGCCCCATACCTCGGGAGAGGCAGGCGGAAGGTCCGCATACCAGTCGTAAAAGCTTAATGCGACTCCGCCAAAGAGCTGGAGAAACCTCGTGCCGGAAGCATAGCTGAGCATTGACATGGCAGGGATAGGGGTAAATCCGATAACTCTGTCAGGCCCATATTTTTTTGCTGTGTAGATTGTCGATGCTGCGATGATCTCCAGGGCCTCTTCCCACGTCGTTCTCCTCAGGCCCCCTTTCCCTCTTGCCTTTTGGTAACTGCGTCGGCTCTCCTCGTTCTCTACGACTGATTCCCATGCGGCTACCGTATCGGTGTGAATGGATTTGGCTTTACGCCAAAGATCGAGAAGGACACCTCTTATATAGGGGTACTTGATGCGCAGAGGGCTGTAGATATACCACGAAAAAGTGATGCCTCTCTGACAGCCCCGTGGCTCATAATGAGGCAGTCCCGGCTCAAGAAGGGGATAGTCCGTCTCCTGCATTTCCCATGTGATGATGCCGTCTTTTACGTAGACCTCCCACGAGCATCCTCCCGTGCAGTTCACGCCGTGGGTGCTTCTCACCTTTTTGTCGTATTGCCATCTGGACCGGTAAAATTCCTCCCAAAGTCTGGCCTTTGGATCAAATATGTCTTTTATCCAACCCATGCAGATCAACTCCTTTTGTCAGGATTTCGATACCACTCGACTATTTCTGCCCTCACAGAGACAAGCCTGTGCCGCCATACAAAGCCTATCACGATCATCAGGACAAGAAAACCGATTATCGCAATTATAACGACCGTTGGTGTCAAGTCCTGCGGCTGAGAAGAAGACGTCTCTTTTAAAAAGGCTGCCACGTTGAGTGTCTCCTCAAGGGTAAGAGGATGTCCTTTGAAAACAGGAATCATTGTAGGGAAAGGTATGTTTGTCAGAACAGAGGCGATTTCGTCGCCAAATGTCAAATAAATTCGTGTCAGAT
>DMNE01000028.1:0-2558 GCA_003453735.1 Nitrospiraceae bacterium
TCTGGCGGTACACGTCTTCAGACGATGACGGAGGCAAGATCCAATCACTCTCCGTAACTGAGCCTGTATGCCTGAATAAGCCTGCCGATTCAAGTTATTATAGTGAAATGGATTATTCCGGGAAGAGAATCGTAAAGCCTTCGGTAGATGCAGATTCATTCAGTTTCTCATCAAAGGATGAAAATGATAGGGAGATGTTGTCCTGATTCGATCTCAATAGATTTGCGGCAGAAAGATGAACGGCATCAAAACCTTTTAATCCATATAAGTTCACCAGACGCCCTGCCTCTAATTCGTCAAAATCTATTGCTACAAACCGTCCCCATTCATTCGAAAATTTAGTGACCAGGAGATCGTAATCCTCTTTAGATATATCACCCTTTCTGAAACGTCTGCTTATCGCCGACATTGTTTCAGGATACGCTATCCGGCAGGTGGCAACTATTTCAGCTTCCTCAATCCATTTCTTTACTAAAGATGTATGGGCTTCCTTGACATATAACTTTACAAGACTACTGGTATCCAGATAGAGAATCATCGTCTTTCCTCAAGAACAGTCTTCGAAAGAGACTTGCCTTTAATTCTGACATTTTCGAGCCCCCCAGGCTTCCCTCCCGACCACTTGGCTTTTCCTGAGTCCACAAGAGATTTGATTGCTTTCCTCTCCTTCGAAATCGGGATGACCAAGGCCACTTCCTTCCCGTGTTCAGTTATGACGACTTCTTCCCCATGGAGCACCTTATCTACGTAACTGCTGAGATTTGTTTTCAGTTCTTTAATTCCCACGGAAATCATGTTAACCTCCATAATGCATAATATGGTTACAATATACCACAAAACTGGTCACATTCGCAAATGTGACAACATCACCTTGTTGAATCAGGTCAGGATAGGTAAACAGTCTGTATCACATATTCTTGCTGGCACTCTAATTCTGGATGCCGCAAGATGATGTGGTTCCAACGCTCTATTGTAAGTCTTATCGGAACATTATTCTTGGATTGAACGCACAGCAATTTCCAATCTCCTTTCTCAGCTTTAAATATATGGCACGAAATAATGGATTGTAAGCATTTTATCAATACGCTAAGTTGCAGGCTCGGATTAGCGTGACATGCAGTATGCGCGTCGTGCTATGGAAGGCGTTGATTATCAAAATAACCAGACAGGTCTGTACAAGCAATCACTCATGTCGATTACTTCTGGCGGTACTCCTCTTTAGACGATGACTGGATGACCGTTCACTTCTTCCTGAAACCGACACCTTACGTTCGTGATACAATTATGTTGAGTACAACTGGAAAGTGCGACAAGAAGTTGCATGAGTAATTATTTCAAATGACGTATTGGTGGTGCTTGTAGCTGTTTCACTTTCCATTATGAAGAAGTTTGGATGACTTTCAGCAGAGCTCGTATAACATTGCTATCCATGTCTAGAAAGACAGGAGGAATAGCACATGACGTCCATCGAAGTGTTGTATATGTGTATTAGGAGGAAAACTGGAATAATTGCGATAATGGGAATGCTTGTCGTATCTTGCCCACTGTCACTTTCAAATCGGATAATGGTTCATTGCATAGGAAAGGTGTCTTCCGCAGGGGGCGAGGTGCTAGACCTTTTATTTATTGCATGAACGAATAACCCTGCCGTGCGTGATTGTCCGAATTTTTGGATCGCAAAGTTGTGAGTTTATTCAGTTTCGACGCCGCCGGCGGAGACAAAGAACAAGCCATTTCGAAGTGAGTAAAAAACGCCGCTGAGAAGTGAACCTTGGCGAACGTGGTACTCAGGGTGACGAACAATACGGAAACTACACCCTTACCGGACGAAATGAAGCGAATGATGGTAAACAGCTCTGAGACAGCCTTAACTGCAAACTTGGGTAATGACAACCGAAGGATACCGATGGACAGAGATGAGAGCGTGCGCGTGGTACCGTGGCGGGGGGTTCGTCGGGGTATTTCGACAAAGGCTCTCACCGCCTCTGATTCTTTGGATGCACCAAGAGCGAGGCAAAGGAGATACGTGAGAGAAAACGCGGTAAGCAGGCGCGTAAGTCGGGGCGAGGGGTCATCACCCTTAAAGACCATGCCGCGCACCCCCAAATGAGTCTTCCAGTCCCTGAAGCCTTGTTCTATGGACATTCTGCGCGCATACAAATCGACGATCTCCTTTGTGCTCATCGGCGTATCCCGGGGAACCAGCAGATACCATGTCTCCTGGTATCCTTTGCCGAGAAAGACGATAAGATCCAGAGGTTCTTTCTCGGTGGAATGGTAAAGCACCTTGTAGCGCTTCATCTCGCCCGGTTTCACTCGGAGACGGCCGAGCGTCTTCGGCCTCCCATAGAGATAGACCATCACATTGGATTTCGCGCGTATGAGATAAGGAATTCCCGCCGTTCGTAATTGGAGGAGGAGGGAAACGCGGGCATATCCGCGGTCCATGACGAGCACCGGTCTCAGTTCCGGGGGGAAACAAGCCATCACCGCTACTATTAAGGCATGCTCCAGAGCATTCCTGCTTTTCCTGATCTTGTCATTCGTAAAACAGGAAA
>DMNE01000028.1:2569-2939 GCA_003453735.1 Nitrospiraceae bacterium
GTCGAGAGCCCGCATGCCAACACGATATGCAGAGGGATCATGGCCTCAGGGGTTACGCGCGGATTGCTCAAGAAGCGATAGAGTCTGCGTTCCCGCTCCCGAGGCCCGATATCCAGCGGCAAGCAGCGGGCCAAAGCGGCCTTCGAAAGCCAACCATTTCCGCCCCGCGCGCCACTGAAACGGGTAAGAAGACTGTAGCTCAAAAGTGCAATGTTTTTGAGGATCGTTAGCCGGACCATTCCGCCATAAAGCAAAACGATCTCCATGAGCTTCAGAAACAGCTCGTTGGAGTCTATGCGTTCTTTATTCCTGCGATGGCCCTCTACCTTCTTCACTTCACCGTTATCATAAAGGTGTTGGGTGCTGTTCG
>DMNE01000474.1 GCA_003453735.1 Nitrospiraceae bacterium
ACTCCAGAGACTATATCAACAGACAAATGCAAAAGTTCTCTTCCTCGTAGACAAGAATGGGCAGCTCATCGCCTCCGCCGGTGATACCCATCAGATAGACACAACAGCCCTCGCATCGCTCACCGCTGGCAATATCGCTGCAACAGGCGGTATCGCGCGACTCCTCGGCGAGCGGGAGTTTACCGTTCTGTTTCACGAAGGCGACACTGACAATATCCACATTACCCTTATCGGTCAGAGGGTAATCCTAGTCGTCATATTTGACAAACGCTCTTCCCTCGGTCTCGTGAGGCTGCGAGTAAAGAAGGCGTCAGAGAGTCTCGCGAAGATATTTGATGAGATTACCGAGAAAGCTGAGCAGGAAAAACTCGAGGGCAGGCTGCAGGAGTCTCCCTTTGCGGAGATCAGTGATGAGGATATCGATAACCTTTTCAGATAGGAACACAGCTCCGTGTCTTTCATAAATTATTCCTCCCGCGAGATTAACTGCAAGATAGTCTATTATGGGCCCGGTCTCTGCGGAAAGACGACAAATCTCCAGTATGTATTCAAGAAGACAAAACCCGAGCAGAAGGGAAAGCTCATATCGCTGGCTACAGAGACCGAAAGGACCCTTTTCTTTGACTTCCTCCCCCTGGCCCTGGGCGATATCAAGGGCTTCAAGGTGAGGTTTCATCTCTATACGGTCCCCGGACAGGTTTTCTATGCTGCGAGCAGGAAACTCATTTTAAAAGGAGTCGATGGCGTGGTTTTTGTCGCTGATTCCCAGGTTGAGCGGATGGAAGCGAATATGGAGAGTTTCGATGACCTCAAACTCAATCTTGCTGAACAGGGTTACGAGCTCGAGAAGCTCCCGTGTACCATCCAGTTTAACAAGAGGGACCTGCCGAACGTCGCGCCGGTGAAGGAGATGACCACCATTCTCAACCCAAACAACATCCCGGTCTTCGAGGCAGTAGCGGTAAGCGGTGCTGGCGTCTTTGAGACCCTTAAGGACGTGGCAAGGCGTGTACTCTTCGAATTGAAGAAGCATTACTAAATTCGCGATCTTTTAAAGAAAGAGATTGCGTCGCTCGCAGCAACAAGTCCTTCTTTTTTACTGGAGCAACAAGAGGTATTTGATACTCCCAGGAGGTGTTGTATGGCCCAATATCCAAAGAATTACACGATCATCCAAAAGAAATTTACTAAACTCATGAAGGCGCATGAAAAGGCCGGTAAACTTGCCAAGGAAGCCGGTCCAATTGACGCAAAGACGGGTAACCTCATCCAACTTGCCGCATGTGTAGCCCTGCGGTCGGAGGGAGGGGTGCATTCCCATGCGCGCAGGGCCATGCAGGCAGGTGCGTCAAAGGATGAGATCTATCACACTATCGCCCTTCTCATCAACACCGTAGGATTTCCGACAATCGCCGCCGCTTTTTCATGGGTCAATGATGTAATCGGAAAAAAGAACTAGGGGGTATCGATAAAGCCATAAAAACCCCGGCCATTGCATGAAGAGAGCCTTTTTCCTCTTATCCCGTGCACCATTAAAAAAAGCAGGTGCTGAACACGCTGAATTGCGATCGCGCAGACTTTCTCTATCACTTTATAGCACATCATCCCCCTTTATAAGTTAAAGACAAAACAACCTGAGTCTAACTCAGGTCTATCCGTGGCAGCGCGCTATCTTCATAATAAGACTCGCCCGTTTTCTGTCCCCTCCTAATAAAATGCTTGGTTTTTGCTAAGCCTCATGTTGAAGAAATGGTATTTTCTACCCGTCAGTTTTCTTTCTTGCCTGCAACCATCTCCTCTTGCAACCTGTTCCAAAAATAGACCAGGCACGGGAAGTATTGCTCCTTGTCAATATCGAAATCGATAATCTCCCTGAAGGTGTTTATTCCACTCTGGAGGAGGTCTCTCTGTTCCTCGTCCAGTCCATCGAAGACCGAGGGGCGGTAGCGGGTGAAGGATCCGCGCGTCACGAGGTTTGTGATGGAGAAGAACAAGAGTTTGTTTTTCTCTAGGTCCTCACTGATAGCCCTTTTCCTTTTGGGATCTATCGTCCTGCATCTACTTTCTGCAAGCTTCCTGAGGCCAATAACCGGTTCCAAAAAAACCCCCGCTACACATTCTTGAGATCGATCTGGGAAGGAAAATGATTACTCGTACTTCATGTATAACTAATTCTTGAGGGGTTGTAAATCGGGTAAAGGCCGTAAATTAGTAGGCTCTTCACTGTAAGGTAAAAGCCCTACAAAAAGATAACTCTGTTAAATTCTCCTATAAGAAACTATCTGTTACGCTCAGTGGTGCCTAAGCCTAACTGACAAAGCCAGAGGCTATTGCATACCTCACGAGGTCTGCCGTCTTATGGAGGTTAAGTTTGTTCATGACCCTTGTCCTGTGGGTCTCAACGGTCTTCTCGCTGATGCAGAGGATTTCGGCCATCTGCCTGTTTGACATCCCTCCTGCGATGAGGGTGAGAACTTCCCGTTCCCGTCCGGACAGCCTCTCTTTGGCATGTGAAGAGACTTTTCTCTCCGTCACCAAAGACTTTCCTGCACGGGCATGTCTCTGCGCGTGGTCAGGCGATAACACCCTCCTGAACATCCCTACAATGTAGTTCCTTCCGTCCAATGATATGATGCTCGAACTGAACAAAACGGGGATCTTTCTGCCGTTCCTCTGGCAGACGAGGAGATTATCCGACAGTGACCTGCCGCGTGACGCGTGTTTCTCGAAGATGCTTCTGTAGGCCTCTCTCTCCTCTTTGGGATGAAACTCGGTGAAGTGCATGCCAACCATTTGGATCGTGGACATTCCGAGGAGCTTTCCCGCACTCTCGTTTGCCTCCATGATGATCCCTGTCTCGGTGTCGGCGACGAACATGGCATCAATGGCGTTCTGGAAGATTTTCCGGTACTTCTCACCGATCCGCTCCAATTCTCGCGCCTTTCTCTGCTTAGCGGAGATATCAGTGATGCAGACGATGACCCGCGAGAGGGATTCCTTGTACCCTGGAGGGACTGCCAGGGAAAGGAGGATGTGTATCTGCTCTCCGTTGAGCGTTCGGTTGACCGCCTCTGACATGAACCTCGTCTTCCCATCTGCCAGGGCGATAAGCTCTTCCTTGAAGACCTCATAAGATTGCTTGCTGAAGACGATTTCAAGGCCCTTCAGGAGATCCTCTTTGGTCTTGGCCTGGTAGAGCTCAAGGGTGTATTCGTTCACATCGTTGATCTTTACCTTGCCCGCAAAGGAAAGGATCTCTTCAGGGTGCTTTTCAAAATGTCTTCTGAAGTCTCTTATTCCTCTGTTCCTCAGGTCGTCGAATGCCTGCTTGACCTCGGAGAAATCCTCTTCCCAGAGACAGACCGGTGCGTATCGGGAGATCTCATAGCGTCCCTGCAGCGATGACTTGGAGAGGTCTTCGGAGGAGAGGTTTCTTCCCGTTACAGCCTTTGGCGTTGGCGAGGCCCGAAGGAGGTCCCTGAAACCGTCCTGAGATGTTCCCTTCTTACCCAAAAATTCATGCTCCTTTATCCAGACATGCCATCGGACCACGTCCAGAAAAGAAAGGCAAGAGAGCGAGTCTCTGCACCCTGTTTACCTTGCCTCAACCGACACCAAAAGGGGCGTGGGTCAGCGCTCCATGAGCTGCATATACCGTGCAATGCCGTTTCTCGTAATTAACCCTACAACCTTCCCGTTCTCGGCAACCGCAATCCTACCCTTATCTTCGGTTATCATCACTTCAAGCGCCTTCAGGATATCACTGTCGGGCGACACTTCCCACTTTCTGTCGTGGGGTACCAAGACCTCCGATACCGTCACTTTCCCCCAGTCTTCCCTGGGGATATCCTTCACCTCTTTTAAGGTTACGAAGCCAAGAAACCTTCCCTCCTGGAAGATTGGGAACCCGCCGAAACCATATCTGAGGAAATACCCATTAACCGCCTCATCAAGGGTGATCGATGGATTTATGGTCACCATGTCCTTGACCATCACGTCCTTGACCTTAACCCCTGCAAGTGATGCCTGCAGATTTGCCTGCTGAGAGCTCATCTGGGCTGCCACATAGAGAAACCATCCAATAACCATCATCCACATCCCCGCAGTGAAGCCGCTAAAGAGAGAAAACAATCCAAAGAAGATGAAAAAAAGCGCTATCTTCTGACCGATGCCGGAAGCCTGCCTCGTAGCACGGAGATAATCTTTGCCCCTTTTCCAGAGAACGGATCTTAACACCCTTCCCCCGTCCATGGGAAAGCCCGGGATGAGATTGAACAGGGCGAGAACAAAATTGATCCGAGCGAGATAGGAATAGAGTGGCCTTATCCCTGGGCTGACTGTAGCAGCGTAAAGCAGAAAGAAAATCCCTGATAAAATGAGACTCGAAAGCGGTCCGGCAAGTGCTATCCTGAACTCAGCCTTCGGTGTCGGCGGTTCGCCCTTCATCTGAGCAACACCGCCGAAGATAAAAACCGTAATACTCTCTATGACCAGATTATAGCGCAAGGCAACGTAGGAATGCGCAAGTTCATGGAGTGCTACGGAAACGAAGAGGAGAAGAGCTGCTATGGCGCCCCTCAGCCAATAGGAGGCTACCGGAAGGTCCGGCGCTGCCGCCGGGAAATAGTACGCAGAGAGAGACCACGTTATCAAACCAAAGATGATGAGCCATGAAAAATGAACTCTGATCGGGATTCCCATGACCGTCATGATCCTCCACGACCCCTGCAGCATTGAGCCGTTCATTTTCTCACTCCTTTTCCGGAAATCTTACAGTCTCATCATCGAACGCTTTTCTTACAGTATATGCACCTTTTTACCTATTTTCAATCTTTTCTCGCCCTCGGCCGTTTATTTGCCTCGAGTACTTTCTTTCTCAACCGTATTGATTCAGGAGTCACCTCAACAAGCTCATCCTCCTTGATGAATTCTATTGCCTGTTCCAGGCTCATGAGATGTGGCGGGACCAACTGCAGCGCCTCGTCTGCGTTGGAGGCTNNCGTTCTCTCTTGAATTCTCGCCGATCACCATTCCTTCGTAGACAGGGGTGTTCTCCTTGATGAAGAGCACGCCCCTCGGCTGGAGGTGGAACAGGGCATAGATCGTGGTTTTACCGGCTCTGTCGGCGACGAGGGCACCTGTCTGTCTCTTCGAGATCGCGCCCTGCCAGGGCTCATAGCCGTCAAAAAGGTGATTGAGCAAGCCTGTCCCGCGAGTGTCGGTAAGGAACTGCGATCTGAACCCTATCAGCCCCCTCGAAGGGATCCTGAATTCAAGCCTCACCCTGCCGTAGCCGTTGTTCTGCATCTTCTGCATCTTTCCCCTTCTCATCCCGACCTGCTGGGTCACCACACCAACATACTCCTCAGGGACGTCAATCACGAGCACTTCCATCGGCTCATGCAAAATACCATTGATTGTTTTTGTAATGATCTCCGGCATCGAGACGGAAAGTTCGTATCCCTCTCTCCGCATCATCTCAATAAGGATGGCAAGTTGCAGTTCTCCCCGCCCCATGACCGAAAAGGAATCCGTCTCCGAGAAATCGACCTTCACCGCGACATTGTAAAGCAGTTCCTTCTCGAGCCTCTCTCTCAAGTTCCGAGACGTGACATACCTGCCGTCCCTTCCTGCAAAGGGAGAGGTGTTGATCAGAAAGATCATGGAGATCGTTGGCTCGTCAACCTTTATCCTCGGAAGAGCCCGAGGGTTTTCCATATTCGTAATCGTATCTCCGATAGTTATTCCTTCGATGCCTGAAAGGGCAACAATATCCCCGGCAGAAGCTTCTTTTGCCTCAACCCGTTCAAGGCCCCGAAAGGAGTACAGGGAAGTAACCTTCGTCCTGGTGATTTCCGACTCACACTTTGCCATCGCAACCTGCTCTCCCACCCTCACCGTGCCGGAGAAAATACGTCCTATGGCGAGTCTTCCCACATAGTCATCATAGTCTATGTTTGTTACCAGCAGTTGCAATACCCCCTCGCTGTCTCCTTGAGGTGCAGGGATTGTCTTCAGGATCATTTCAAAAAGCGGCTGGAGATCCTCCGCATCATCTTCCATGTTCAGCTTCGCAGTCCCCTGCTTTGCGTTTGTGTAAAGAACAGGGAATTCGAGCTGTTCTTCGGCCGCATCAAGATCGATAAAGAGGTCATACACCTCATTCAAAACCTCCTGAATCCTAGCGTCAGCTCTGTCTATCTTGTTGATCACGAGAATCGGCGGGAGTTTGAGTTCAAGAGCCTTTTTCAAAACAAATCGTGTCTGGGGCAGAGGGCCCTCGGATGCGTCCACGAGCAGCAAGACTCCATCCACCATCTTAAGCGTCCTCTCAACCTCGCCGCCAAAGTCTGCATGGCCGGGAGTGTCAACGATATTTATTTTCACGCCGTTGTACAGGACAGCGGTATTCTTTGCCATGATCGTAATCCCGCGCTCGCGTTCAAGGTCTATATTATCCATGACTCGCTCCTGCACTCTTTCATTGGAGCGGAAGATACCCGCCTGTCTCAACATCCCGTCGAGAAGGGTCGTTTTCCCATGATCAACATGAGCAATGATGGCAATATTCCGCAAATCATTCTGTTTCATAATCTTATAATCCTTTCTCTTTCTTTCACCACTCTGACTCTACTCTGCAAGGGTTGTCACAGGCAATGTCTCCGGCAGGACAATGCAGATTTGTATTTTAATCGAAAAGACGGGAGAAAAGCCAGTGACATAATCTTCAAACAGCCCTGACCAGCGAAGGACTGAATGGCAGTTGATGGGGTAGGTTCTTTGGGGGAGCTCCTGATCGGGATAATTTGAAGTGAAACAGAAGCCTTGCTCGTTCATTACGAACGGGCTACGGAGCTAGCTCTAAGTTGAAT
>DMNE01000489.1 GCA_003453735.1 Nitrospiraceae bacterium
AGTAAGCGTTGAGGAAAAGGTACACATAATGTGTCAGGTGAGAATCAAGAAGGTGAGCGGTGAGCGAATTAATGTAAGCGTCGAAAACACTTGGATGGTGTCAAAATTGGGGACTCCCACGGTTCCCAAGATCAGTGTAGGAGATACCTGTTTTACTGCCTGCACGGCATCCGACGTAAAGTTGGCACGAGCTTGATTCGGGCTCTTTTGCAGAACGTTGGAACTCTTCACATGATGGTAAGAGAAAACCTTATAAGTGTAGCCCACGAAGGGGGAAAGTATCGATGCATGTGAAGGGGCGGATCAACCAGGAGTAGTGATGAAGCTCTTGTAATGAGGGTGGAGCGAAGGGGATGAGCCAGTTCATAGCGAATATGAGTCAACCAGGAAACTGGCAGGAACTC
Organism: Nitrospiraceae bacterium; assembly: GCA_003453735.1. Classification (GTDB taxonomy): domain Bacteria; phylum Nitrospirota; class Thermodesulfovibrionia; order Thermodesulfovibrionales; family UBA9159; genus UBA9159. The sequence continues at coordinate 405 of DMNE01000489.1, forward strand.
TTTCTCTCTATGTAGGTTTGAGACTGCGAAGCCTCAGGAGGAAGACTGGCACGAGCCGTATGAGTCGAGAGGCTCCGGCACGGATCTGTGAGGGGCTGGTGGTGAGATTCCACCGGCCTACTCGACTATCGTATGTTGCTTACTATAGCGGCTCAAAAGACGCCCTCTGTCCATCCGCCAGACTACGAANNCAGCGTCCTTCAGTGATGAAGACTTTTCCGAAATACTGCTAGTGTCCGCTCGTAACGTTGATTCTCGGCCATTTCTCGGCGACCCTCTTATCTTCCTGAAAACAAAAGTGCTCCGTTGCGATCCCGCCACAGCTGTTACTTTTGGGCTAAACATTGTCTAGGCTGCGATCGCATGCGATCTTGAGGCTTGAATGCCTAAAGACAAGTCGCCCATTCTGTGCTATAAAATAACTATGAGAAGTCGGTCAGGACTCTACTCAAATTGTCAAATGAAGCAGGAGGAACCATGAAGGCTTTAATTTGTGCTATCGCAGTCTGGGTCGTTGCAGGTGCATCGTCAGTCCAGTCCCAAACTCAAGTGGTGGTTGAAGGATACACTTTTCTAAAAGGTATAACCGGGAGTCAAGTTTGTCTAGGCACATGGGTGCCGCCTACAGACGTTGGTTTGCCGGGCGTCTGCGAGGGACAACTGATAGATATTGCTCAACTCACCGCTATTTCATCAAGGCTGAGCGCTGATAGGCTCGATCAGGTAGTCGCTACCCTTTCTTCGATCGATCAAAAGCTATCTGTGAACAACGATCAGATAAAACTGCTTCTTCAGACCTCTGCCAATACCGAAATCTTGATCGACCAGCAGACCATGCAGGTCAGTAAGCTTCTTCGACAGAAGATCACAGAAATGTTTGATGCACTGCCCGAGGAAATACTAAATAATGAATCATTCAAGCAAGTAATCACAAAGCTGAAGGAAGATATTCTAAAAGAGATCGAAAAGAGATATCCGGCAAAACCGACACCTGCAAAGTGATCATCGCAGAACCCAGATTCTGAACGCCGTCGGCTCTTGTTTTTTTCTTGTTCTCGATTGCGAGAGGGCTCGTCACGTCCGCAGGCCGTGCCCATTTGTCGAACTGCTCCGCCGGACAGAAGATAAATAATCTGGCTATATCCGACTTTCCCAAATAGAGAACAGCGCTCGATCCTTACTCTTGAGAAAGCTGTCTTTGGCTGAAACTTGCTTTTATAGCCTGTGAAAACGTGCTGGAATTTGTTTAGGAATATAGAGTGATACCCAGGAAAGTTGGCACTATTGATGAAGTGATGCGTTACAAGGAACGGCTGCGGACCCTCGACTACAAGAAGCGGAGCACTAAATGAAACCTCAACCGGGGTCGGATGTTATTTGCTGTTTGTTTGAGGGGTCAGAAAAAAACAAGAAGCAACACCTTGGGTTCTGGGTATACATTATAGATTGTTTCTAAGTGGATGCTTCGTCAGATGCTTTAGGCTTCCTCCTGACTGCTGGAGGCTTGCTCACCACATCTGAGTCCTGCCCCAAACCCATTTGATAGGTTCTAAGCCTTAACCCATCCCAAGGTACTGACTTCTTCTGATTCAAACGTAGTATTTGTAATGGTTGTCAAGAGTTTCTTCTGGACGCTTGCAAGGCATACACCAAATTGACAAGGATCACATATTTTGATATTTTTTATTAGAGTGTAAATTACTCTCGCTGAATACCCTGTGAGCTATGTCTAGCCAAGAAATATATAAATCCATATTGAACCTCTACAATAATTTTCTTTTTAGAAAAAGCTTGTTCGACTTTTTCCAACATGTGAGGGCATAGAGGCTGCAAGGGAATTCTTGGATTCATATCCTAACAGGGACATCTCTCTCCCAAATACATCCGCGATTTTTAAAAAACTGATTGATTTTTATAAATGTTATGACGTTCATAGTTCATTATTTTACCATTAGGAGATTGCCGATGGGGGAAGAGGGGAAAAGTTCCCGAATCTTGGGCAATATGAACTATGAGGGGCAGAGTATAAGATTATCTGCCCCTTCAACTTAGAGATATTTATTCATAAGATACCCCGCAGNNATGCCCCGTGCGCGAAGAGGGTCCGGGAGCGCAACGTGCGACCGGGCTTTTACTTCACTAGATCCTTCAACGCCTTGCCAGGCTTGAACTTTGCAATTTTCCGAGCAGCAATCTTGAGTGTTTTGCCTGTTCTGGGGTTTCTGCCTAACCTTGCTTTTCTTTTACCTATTGAGAAAGTCCCGAAACCAATCAGTGTTACTTTGTTACCCTTCTTCAAGGTTTTCTTGACCCCGTCAAGGAAAGAATGCAGTGCCTTTTCTGCTGCTCCTTTTGCAATGTCAGCCTCTTTTGCCATTTTCTTAACCAGTCCTTCCTTCGTCATAGATAATCCCCCCCTTTAAGACATTGATATCCATAGTATACAAGAAATTACATAAGAAGGTTAATGTTGTTTCCACACCCGTTAAGAGTGACACAAGCGGGTGGGAATACCCCTACCCAGGTAGGCTAGGAATCATTTTCAAGACAATTTATACTAAGCCTTACACTAACGGGAAAAATAGTATGGACACGAAATTAACATGAAGTGGTCAAAGGGCTATGGTTACAGAAGGGAGGAAAAGCATGGATGAAAGGCCGTCCATAATAATTGTTGATAATGATAAAACATTGTTACTCATGCTCCTAGAGATGTTCACATCTGAAGGTTATCGATGCGAAACATGTACCAGTGCTCAGGCTGCTCTCGAACTTATTAATAAAAGTTGTTTCCACGTCATGATAGCGGACATTGCCATGCCTGGTATGAGTGGTTTTGAACTCACAGAAAAGGCAAAAAAGCTGAGACCTGATATGGTTACCATTGTTATGACAGGGTTCACTGATGATTTCTCTTACGACAAGGCTATAGAGGCTGGGGCATCTGATTTTATAAGAAAGCCCTTTACTAAACAGGAGATAATACACCGAATAAGCCACGTTAAATTACAGGAGAGGCTCCGTATCCAGTCAATGACTGATGAACTGACGGGTCTTTATAACAGGCGGGGATTCTTCACCCTTGCTGAACAGTTTCTAAAGCTATCTAAAAGGCAGAACAAGGGGATATTCATGCTTTACGCTGATTTAGATCATTTAAAGGTCATTAATGATACATTAGGTCATCAGGAAGGGGATCTAGCACTGATCGATATCTCAAACGTCCTCAAGGCAACCTATCGGGAGTCCGACGTGATTGCTCGCATTGGTGGGGATGAGTGGGTGGTAATTCCAGTGGGAAATACAGGAGAAGATATCGAAAAGATTATTGATCGTTTGCAAAAAAACATTAAATATTATAATGCAACAAAAAAAAGTAATTACACTCTGTCGGTAAGTCTTGGTATATCGCATTACGACCCAGAAAACCCTTCTTCTCTTGACGAATTGATTGCTAGGGCTGACAAAATGATGTATGAGCAAAAAAGACTGAAACAAACATACCTGAAGCAGCCTCACTGGTTATCGGGTGGTGTAGGTTCGCCTTGGCTGGAACCAGCGCCTTGATCCGCTCCCTGTTCAGGTTAACTCTCTCCTCCCTGTGGTATTTTTTGTCAAGACTCCGTGCCTTGATCAGAAGGCACTGGCGTTCCCTATTGCATTTTCAAACCCATCATCTCTTGCGAGATGATGGGTTTGAGAGACTACAGGTTGCATGAATCAAGGCACTGGCTGCTCACAATTTACGCAACAGATAGATAAGGCGATAAATTACTGCAGATAGAAGGAGGAAGAGAAATGAACGTAATGAAATTTTGCTACTTCAAAGAGCAGGCAGACGGACAAATGGTATCCGTCTACTACACTGGAGAAAAATCTGGGAGGAGGTGGCAGGGCCACCCCCTCCCTACGGAACGGCTCGTACCGGCCAGGTAAGCCGCTCTTCGATTGACGATCAAGCTATGCTTGAGAAGCGCTTTCGTATAGTCATGGAGGAATATCAAACCCCATCGCTTGAACCATTCAAGATTCATCACGATACGGACCTCTTTCCTCGTGGTTGAGTGCCACTTATTCATCTTCACCCATATTCGTTGGGCTTGGGCTGGCGGCAATCCCGCCTTGATTGCATAGTGTTGAAACCTCCTGGGGTTCTT
>DMNE01000481.1 GCA_003453735.1 Nitrospiraceae bacterium
GCTTCCGCCCGAGGCCCTATCTCCTTCAGCACATATGCGACGGTTCGTTTTCCGTTTGTGGCGACGGGGGACACAGAAGCCAAACGGTCATAACCTGAGGCGCACAGGGCAAAAGAAAGGGACAACAGTATGCCGAAAAAGGAAATCCTCTTCATCTGCAGCTCCGATAATCAGATTTCTCACAAAACGAGTTGAGGAAAAGTATACTATTATTGTTGGAGCAGGCGAAGAACTGCGGCTAAACATTCTTGTCGAGATAAGCGTAACCATATGAGAACCTTGGCTATGATAGCATTTCTCATCTTCATTTTCCAGCTGCTGCCGGCGAGCGGCGAAGTGCTCTTCTACCGAGACGGCGAAACGGTGCTGGGAGAAGTCATAACTTACAAGGTGAAGCCGGGGGAATCGCTCATCGAGATCGCGCGAAAATTCGATCTTGGGTATAACGAGATTGCGGATGCGAATCCCTCTATTGATCCGTTCGTTCCCGAGACGGGTGCATTCATAACAGTTCCGACAACGTGGATCTTGCCCGAGACGGAATTACGCGACGGCATTGTGATTAATCTTGCCGAGTTGAGGCTCCATTATTTTTATCGGGTCGGGGATCAGATGTTCGTTCGGACTTATCCTATCGGGATAGGACCGAGGGAAACGATACGCCCGTCGGCGAATACCGCGTCATCGAGAAGATCGAGAACCCGTCATGGTACGTTCCTGAGTCAATCAAAAGGGAAAAGCCCTACCTTCCGGGCGTGGTACCCCCCGGTCCTAATAATCCTCTCGGCTCGTATGCGATGAGGCTTTCCCTTCGGACCATCCTCATCCACGGAACGAATAAACCCTGGGGTCTCGGCAGGCTGGTGAGCCACGGTTGTATAAGGCTTTACCCTGAGGATATTCCCAGGTTGTTCACGTCTGTAGCGAACGGCACGAAGGTCTCCATAATCACACAGCCGGTGAAGGTAGGCGTGAAAGACGGAAAAATATATTTGGAGGTACACCGGAACGCTTCTGCACGTGATATCAACTATTTTGAGGAAGCGGTGCGATTGCTGACACAGAAAGACCTCATCAGCCGCGTGGACTCGAGGAAGCTGTATTCCGCTGTCGAAGAAATGAGCGGGCTGCCTATAGACATCTCGGACTGAAAGGGGCCGCACCCCAGATCTCAGTCTACCTTTTTGGGCAAAAAAAAACGGGCTGGAGACTGATGCCTCTCCGCCCGTTGTAAAGAGAAAAAGAAAAATTATTTCTTTTGCTCGAGTTCGAATGCCTTCTCTGCCCTTTCAGCTGCGGCCTCAGCCCTCTTCGCCGCGGCTTCAGCCCTTTCAGCTGCAGCCTGGCCCTTCCCGCAACAGTCCTTTATCTGCATCTTGGCTTCATGTAACTCCTTCTTCACTTGGTCGAGTTCAGACGAGAACATGCCATGCTCTTTTTCGATATTCGCGATCTTAGCGTCGATGGAAGCGACCTTTGCCTCAAGTTTACTTATCGTGTCGGCCAAGGGATCAGTCTGTTCCTTTACGTATTCCTTACTGGCGCATCCAAAAGTAAAGGCTGCCAATATGAAAAGGCATAGTGATAACGATATGATTTTCTGCATACATCTCACCTCCTTTCTCGGCTTCGATCCGCCATCTCTATGCTAATGGCAGCTGCACCGCGAGATCCCCTGGGCAAGTCAAGGGCAAATGCGTCCCCGATCAAAGCGCACGCTGCCCAGCAATGCCCAAGCAAAGCTTATCTTTTTGGAAACGCAACATGGGCATACCCATACGTCTCTGAAGAAATGCTACATCAAAAAATCCAATAGTGCAACCGTAGAAGGGCTGGCTATTTTGAATTCTTACCTTTGTCCGAAATGCCTGTCCTTTTGTGCAAGAAACCTCCTTGTGCTAACATAAACGTATATGAGGAGAACAGAATGATGGAGATAATTTGCGGTATGCCTGATGAGGTCGTGGCAACAATTACAAAGGGTCAATCACGGGCGGAGAGTATGACGATGTGCTCATTCCAGCCATTGAAGAGCAGCTGAAAAAGCATCGGGAGATTCCTGTGCTTTACCAGGCCAAGATTTCTCTGGCTTCAATATCACAGCAATATGGGAAGATGCCACGGTTGGCATGAGACATTTCACTGCGTTCGAAAGAACAGCAGTAGATTCAGACCTGAATTGGATTGTTGGCGCTGTGAAAGTCCTTGCTTTTGTCGTTCCATGTTTAGTGAGGATATTCGGCAACGATTGGCTTTCAAAGGTAATAACGCGGGTGAGCCAGTGATCACAGATCCACTGTGGTTTCTCAATCTCACACACGAAAGCTCATTATATGAATGGAGTGGCTATATTTTCGATATTGAATATTCCGCCAGGGTACCTATGCGAGAAGAACCGACTGAAAACCAGCCGGTTGTGGAGGTTTTATGAGACCGATAGGTTCTTTAATGGTCGAGCACAGAGTTATTGAACGAATGCTTGGGCTTCTTAAGCATGAACTGACTATGATCATTGAACAGGGGAAGACTAACGGGATAGTTATTGATGTTGGGATAGACTTTTTTTCTACTTATGTAGCCAAATTTCACCACAGAAAGGAAGAAGAGATACTTTTCAGAGAGCTTGAGAAGAAACCGCTTTCAGAGGAGGACAAGCAATTTATTGACGATTTAATAAAGGAGCACGTCTTTTCACGAGATACGGTGGAAGAGTTAAGGAATGCGCATGAACGTTGCGCTACCGGGACAAAGTCACCTGATGAAATTGTAAAGCCATTGGAAGCCATTATCAAGTTGTATCCTTTACACATCGAAAAAGAGGACTCACATTTTTTCTTCCAAACAATGGAA
>DMNE01000076.1 GCA_003453735.1 Nitrospiraceae bacterium
CAGGCGTCATCTCATGCCGGAGAGTCAAAAAGATAATCTTCCAGTCTATTCCGCAGGAGAACTCCATCCAACGGAGACCTTAGAAGAGAAAATGTCCCTGAGCGACCGATTCGGCCTCAGGATTGGGATGCTCAACTTTGATGCAGAAACGTACCTTGATATCGTGAACAACTGCATCAGGCTAAGAGGCATCACTATCGATCCCAAGGATCTGAAAAGCAAAGCGTTGCAATGGTCGCTTTCCCATGGGAGCTATTCCGGAAGGACTGCACGCCAATTTGCTGACGACCTAGAGGGACATATGAGGTTTCAAGAGAAGATGCGAGTCGGCTGATCGCTCCCTATATTATACTATGGACAAATATTCCACGACGCCGTTCGAACATATCCGTCTGCGCCATATCTCCGATCTGACCAAAGACAGCATCCGTATGAGCCCAACCACTTGGTCAGAGGCAAACGCTATTTTTGGAAAGTTGTGCCAGCCTTCCGAAATCCGGCGATGACTCTCTAAGGTGCACGTTCCATCCGCTCAGTCTCTCAAAAATCTTCTGCTCAACCATACAGCTATAGGTCAGCACGCCGATCCTGAAATACATCGCGCTAGTCTCAAACTCATTACACAGCGTCTGCTTCCTGCCTCCCTCTGCTTGCAGTCCTTTAAACCGTTCTCCACTGCGCTCTAAGTCCTACATTTAAAGACAGGACCCGAACATGGCATTTTCTTTTTTGATGCAGGACTGCCCGGGCTCGCAGTCCTTATTGGTCGTGCAAAACTGTCCGCGCCTCCAAGTAGAGTCGGGAGTAGATTCAGGGTGAGGCGCTTCCTTTTTTTGGGGCATCTGGAACTTGACGCAAGAACCAATGCTAGAGTAGGCCGGTATTGAACATTTCTCGGACCCGTCCATTTTGCAATCCAAGTCAGAACGGCATTGGGTAGCAAAACACGGTCGACCGAGGACCAGCAAGACAATAAGTGATAAGACCATCCCCATGATTACTTTCATCGTACACCTCCTCTAGAAGCATTCCAATTTATATCTTCGCAGGCTTTATCCCCATCGACTCTGCCAGTGCCTTGTGGACCACCTTGCCCTTATAGGTATTCAGACTGCTCGATAGCGTAACGTCCTCCCTGATGACCTTTTCTATGCCGTTCCGGGCAATCATGTTGATGTAAGGGAGTGTCGCGTTGGTAAGTGCAAGGGTAGATGTCCTTGGATAGGCACCGGGCATATTGGCGACCGTATAATGAATTATGCCATCGACTTCATACACTGGATCGTCATGAAAGGTTGGTCTTGTTGTCTCNNATTACAGAGCCTTTCTTCATCGTCTTGAACATATCCCTTGTTACCAGAATCGGGGGCTTTCCCCCAGGAATGAGAACAGATCCGATGACCATGTCTGCATCTCGTATCTCCTCCCTTATATTATGTTCTGTCAGAGGCAAGGTCTTTATCCTTCCCATGAATAGTTCATCAAGCTTTTGCAGCCTTTCCGTGCCCCTGTTCATAACGAATGTCTCCATTCCAATCCCCACGCAAACACGGGTTGCATTGCTGCCTACAACACCAGCGCCTAAAATCAACACCTTTGCGGGCTTTACGCCAAGCGTCCCAGTCGGTAAGACCCCTGCGCCTCCATAAATCTTCTGCAGGTAATATGCACCCATGAGAGGTGCCATCCTTCCAGCAATCTCGCTCATAGGAGTAAGAATCGGAAGGCTTCCTTCCCGCTGCAGGGTTTCATATCCCAGTGACGTAACTTTCCTTCTGAGGAGCAATTCCGTGAGCTCCCGGTTAGGCGCCAAATGGAGAAAAGTGAATATCACCTGTCCTTCTTCAATGAGATCGTATTCGGAAGAAAGAGGTTCTTTAACCTTGACGATAAGCTCTGATTTCTTGAATACGGTCTTTCTGTCGACAACATCAGCATCTACCTTGAGATACTCATCATCAGAAAAGCCGCTTCCTTCCCCTGCACCGATCTCTATAAGGACTGTATGCCCGTCTCTTTTTAGTTCTTTCACGCCAAAGGGCGTAACACCGACCCTGTATTCTTCCTTTTTCATCTCCTTTGGAACACCGATTATCATGACAGTTCCTTCCCGAGTCTCAATGACATCCGCAGTTAGTGCGCATGCCGGTCAAAGATCTTTTCCTCGTACTCAGGGAAATCCTGTAGATTTAAAGGCCTTTTCCTCATCATATTGAGTCGTAAGATCATGAAATTCATCTCCCTGAGCTTCTTAAGCCTTTCCCTGTCGTCGTCGATCATGTGGATGAGAGCTTTCAGATTCACAATTTCTTTTCTAATCTCGATCTCGGCTGGGATACATCCTGAATTTTTCAGGATTCTGTAAGCGAGCCGCAGATCCTCGGCAATCCAGGTCTCGTCTTCGAACTTGAGAGGTTTCCCTGCTCCGCGAAGATTATCAAACTCTCCATTTTCTATAGCCTTTCTAATCCTCGCGTCTGCTATTTTCGCGATGATTTCCATGCCTATTCTGTCAGTCCTGAATATGCATAATGAAACGCCACCAGTGCAAAGAACAACATGAGAGTCCACAAGATAAAAAGATATGCCGCTCTCGGCAGGTTTTTCGCCCTGATGTAAAAGAAGACCCTCGGAGCAAGGGTAACCACCCCGAAGAAAAGCATGAGGCCGACGAGTATCTGTGTGACGACTCGAATTATTTTAGACTCCCCCTTTGCTTATTGTTAATATTAATATTTTATGCCAGTGCCCGGCAGGTTGTAAAGTTCGGTCTTTAAGCGAGCATGTAGCCTCTCTGCCTCACCGTATCTCTTCCAGTCTTTTTCTTCTTGGAGGTGTACGGTTCTGTGAGGGAAAATGTCTTTAACAAAATGTTATGTGGGTTGCGTCCATTTCAAGCATACAGTGCATACAGCGGCGTGGGATTAAGGCCTCCGAGGTTTCTTGAGAAAATAGAGATAAAGTGACAATGCTGCAATTGCGATCGTCAGCACAAAAATAAGCGCAGAGGGGAGTTCCAGGTAAACCAGTCTCTCGATATAGTGGACAATGAACGATCCGGAATAGGAAAGTGAAGGTTCACGCCTCTGTCTCAGCCAGACTTCAAGATAGGTAAGCGGACAGTACCAGCCGGATATTTCTATTATCACTGCAAAGATGAGCCCCGCAAGATGAATTATTTTTACTAGTCCGTATCTGCGTCCGGGAAAAACCCCAAAAATCAGAAAGAGAATCCAGAGGAAATGCACAATGACAACAAGATCAGCAGCGAATGTATATATCATCCCCACAAAATGTGCTTAAGGTGCTCTTAAGCCGTTTCCCTTCTAATCCGTCCTGCTTAGCTCGCCGGCTGATTGTTACGAACTGACGGTCCCTCTGAAGCGTAACACGCACCTCGAAAAAAGACCTTTTCTACTGAAAGATTGTCCAAAACTAGAAAATTTGCTTTCGTATCCTCTGTGAGTCGAGCGGTCACTGCTGATGACAATATATCCTCTATGGTAAGCCCTGCTTTTCTGAACAGTTCAAGTTCCTCTCGATACGACGTGCCGTAGGGAAGAATTGTCGGGCCTGAATCGCTACCCGGCAGAACTCTCACCCCTCTAACGTATGCCCTTTTGACTGCTGCCAGATGTTCATCCGCCAATCGTTTTACCCGCTTCATTACATCTGGATCGTCGTTCACCTTTGCGAGACGGTAAAAGGCAACCACTGTTGGTATGAATTTCACCTCCTNNCCGGCGTCTACCGCATCCCGTATCGCTCTGTCACCATTCGCATGACACCACACCGGCAACCCCATCCCCTTCGCATACGCAATTATCTCCTTGAGCTGATCCTTTTTAAAACCACCCGCTGATATCGTCCCTAATTCGGGAACCAAGATACCGGAATTGATAACCTTGAGATAATTCACTCCCAATGCATGCAATTGAGCAATCAGTGATTTTGCTTCCGAAAAGTCCTGCACACCCTTGCCGATAACCCTCCCGTAAGTTCCTTTCTTATGCAGAGCACAACCAGAAGTCTTAATATCAAGGTACTCCGTAAGGATCTTCCTCATCTGCAGTCCTGACCGATTACTATCGCCTCCCTCAAAGACTGTGCCAATTCCGGATTTAAGAAGGTCACGAGCTATGACGTTTGCACCGGTGAGGTGATCTCCTGAAAAGTGGAGATGATGGTCACAAAACATTGGAGAGAGAAAGAGTCCGGCAAAGTCTAAAACCTCTACATCGCGGGGAGCATCAAAGGAGTTCATAACTCTCTGTAAGGTTTCACCACGTATCAGCAATGATTTTCCGCGTTCAAACCCTTTTCCAGGGAAAAAGATGCTGTCTGCCTTTATGAGCATCATTGCGTGTCCCTCTATATACCGGAAGCAGTGGAGTCTTCGTCTGAAAGATCATACAGTTCTTCTTTCTGAGTCTCTATCGTCTCTGCCCGTTCAAGAAGTTCCCTAAATATGAAGGGTTTTGTTGATGAGGGAAGTTTCCGGTCTGTATAGAGGTCTTTCAGATCGACTATCTTCATCGCTCTGATAAATCGTGCAACAAGGCTCATAGGCGTGTAAAAGTTTCTTATCAATGCAAATCTAATGTAATAACGCAATGACCATTTTGGATGTTCAGCTATGATCTTGATAACGTGTCGTTTCACGGCGGGCTTATTAATGACCTTATAGAGGTGCCCCTCCGTGAGAGCGGGACTGTCAAGACATGCCTGAATGACCCTCTCATCACCATATTCCATGAGCACCATAACAAGACTGCTGTTTGCCCTCTTGGCAAGTGCAATCTTGACTCCTGCAGGCATGGAGGCAACCTTGTCGGATACCGTCTGTTCAATCTTCTGTCTGATCATACTCGGAATGCGCTGGTCTTTGGAGAGATCCGCCAGATCAAAGATCCTGAGGAATTTTAAGAGAGAGAGTGTCACCCTCTGGGGGGTTTTAGGATTTTTGCAGAGAGCGAGCTTGAGCTTATAACTCTCCTTAAACCGTATATCACTTGCGAGAAATTCAAGGGTATCTGAACCCGCACTTCTGTTCTTTGCTATATATACAGCCATGTCCTCAGTAAGGTTCCTGTTGAGCGTGGCAGCTGAGATCACCGCTGGATCGTGATCCCTGAGCACCTTCCAGAGACTTTCCGCGGTTGCAGTTTGCGCAATAGTGATCTTGGAGAAAGCGGTCATAATGACCACCCACACCCAGCAGAACGGATCGTACCGGTCAGGTAAGCCGCTCTTCGATCGGTGTGAAACATCAATTCTGAGTTGCCTCCTTGGCTATTTTCACCGCGACGGATTATCGTGCCATAGGCAGCTTTTAGCCTAAGAACCCAGGCCTCTATTCACCCCTTGGTTTCCAAAACACCTCCCGCCAATATCTTTTGGCGGTATTTTGTGCAAGTGCAGCTTTACCCCTCTCCTATGGCGTCTCTGGTCATTCTTTCCGCTGTATCAAACACGGCCTTCTTTTCTTCCTCTGTCCTTGCCTCTATATAAAACCTGACCTTGGGCTCTGTGCCCGAGGGTCGTATCATGAGCCAGGAACCGTCATCAAAGAGAAGCTTTGTGCCGTCCACTGTTATGACATCTTTCACCGTCCGTTGGTTCCTACCGATTGTAACTGTTGTTCCGATTTTATATCGATCTTTAAGGATAGACAGTCTTGCTATCAGCGGCTCCCCCACGAGGGAACGGTCAACTGCAATGCCCGACCGCTCAGGATAGTAATGCCCGAATTCAGTCATCAGATCTTTCAGATATGTGCCCAGGTTTTTCCCAGTGACAGCCAGCATCTCTAAGGCGAGGAGGAGACCGAAAAGAGCATCCTTTTCAAGAGTGTGGTTATAGCCAGATATGCCGTCGGACTCTTCAAAGGCGATAATAGCCCTTTCGCGCGCTGTTTTCAGCAGATACGGCCTGAAGTTTTTAAAGCCCACCTTTGTTTCTCTTACAGGGACCCCGAGTTTTGCCGCTATTGCGTTTACGAAATTGCTTGTCCCGACTGATTTTGCCACGACCCCTGCAAAACCTTTCTGGACATGGAGAAAATGGAATGCCATTGCGCCGAAATAGTTCATAGGTATCTGCATGCTACCGTCTGAGTATCGTATACGGTCACCGTCGGGATCCATGATGACACCGAGTTTAAATCTTGTGCTGCTTTCCCTCAGAACTCTTTCGACCCCGGCCATATTCTTTTCAGAAGGCTCTGGGGCAACGCCACCAAAAAGCACATCATTATCTGTTCTGAGGTGAATGATTTTCTTGCTGCTGCCAAGGATTCTCTCTATGCGTCCTCTTGTGGCACCATGCACATTGTCAACGCAGATGACACAATCTTCTTTGTTGATAAAATCACGGATCCTTGGTATGTCCAGAGTTCCTCTTTCCCCTATATAGTCCATATAGAGTTGGATGAGATCAATCTTTTCGACGTGATCCGGCAACTCTGTAACCAAGAGGGGGGCGTCTCCCATTGTTCTGTTAGCGATTGCTTCTATCCGTGTTGTAATCTCAGATCCTGCGGGGCCGCCATCTGAAGGATTGAACTTAAAGCCTGCGTAATTTGCCGGATTGTGCGAAGGGGTAAGATTGATGGAACATGCAGCCTGTATCATCTCAATGCCTGTCGAGAATTCAGGCGTCGTTGCTTCCCCGCCATACCATGTTCCGATCTTTTCTTTCTGTAGGAGGCCGATAACTTCCCTGGCAAACTCGGGACCAAGAAACCGGTTATCATGGCCGACAATAACTCTCCTCTTCCGTATCTCCTCAAGACCCGAGACGCCCATTGCCTTCATGATGGAGGGATCGTTCTCCTTGAACATTTCGATAATGGCCGAGGTCACGATTCTTACATTGGCAAAGGTGTAGTCAGTGCCGATCTCACCCCTCCATCCCGATGTACCAAATTCTATTTTCGCCCGCGCGGTATTGTCCCGTGCAAACCTTTCGATAACAGACAGCAACTTCCTGTTTCTGAAAATGTCTGACAATATCGCTTTCCAACATGAAGATGCGTCTTTAAATTCCTGAGCCACCATCCCTCCATTTCACACATGTCAAGGCATACAATTCTCTATAGCGTCTCCGTTCGGTGATAATATTCCCCGCGGCATTCCGTGCCAGAACCAAATTATAGATCAGGTTATAGATGGTACAGCAAGTTAAGGTCCCGGCAATCCCTTTTCTTGAGAATTCTTGATGATCCGTTCCACATCGGCTTTATCAAGAACCTCTTCCTTCATGAGGGCCCCTGCGAGATTATCGAGAACCGTCCTGTTCCTTACCAATATTGCTTCGGCGGTCGATTCCGCCTCGTTGAGGAGTCTCTGTATCTCCTGGTCCATAATCCAAGCCATTTCTTCGCTATACCGCTTCGGCAGCGATAGTTCCCTGCCGAGGAAGGGATGCTCTTCGCCCCTCCCGAGATTTAACGGTCCAACCTTGTCACTCATTCCCCATTGTGCCACCATCTTCTCAGCGAGGGAAGTAGCCTCTTTCAGGTCGCTCTGTGCTCCGCTGCTCACATCATTGAATATTATCTTCTCAGCGCCTCTTCCCGCCAGCGCCACACTCAACTTGTTCATGAGATAGGTCTGTGGATAATAATGCCTGTCCTCTTCGGGCAAGAGCTGAGTGACGCCCATAGCCATTCCTCGGGGGATAATGCTCACCTTATAGATAGGGTCTGCGCCGGGGAGATTCCATGCGACAAGGGCATGCCCGGCTTCATGGTATGCTGTAATCCGCTTTTCCATTTCGCTGATAGTCTCCTCGCGCACCGTGCCCATGAGAATTATATCCTTGGCCTCTTCGAAGTCAGCCATCTCTATTTTCTCCTTCTTTTTCCTTATGGCAACAAGGGCAGCCTCATTCGCGAGATTCTCTAGGTCTGCACCGGTCATGCCCGGCGTCCCTTTTGCTAGGGTCTCAAAATTCACATCCCCCCCAATGATCTTCTGTCTGACATGAACTTCGAGGATCTCCATACGTTCTTTCCAACCCGGCCTGTCGATCACAATGTGCCTGTCAAACCTGCCCGGTCTGAGAAGCGCTGGATCAAGGACATCGGGTCTGTTGGTTGCAGCCATGACGATCACTTCCTCATGAGGGTCGAACCCGTCCATTTCACTCAAGAGCTGGTTAAGTGTCTGCTCCCTCTCATCGTGTCCTCCTCCCAGCCCGGCACCCCGTGTGCGTCCGACGGCATCGATCTCATCGATAAAGATGATGCTCGGATGAGATGCCTTTGCCTTGTTGAACAGATCCCTCACCCGTGATGCTCCTACGCCGACGAACATCTCAATGAATTCGGAGGCACTGATACTGTAAAAGGGAACCCCTGCCTCGCCAGCTGTTGCGCGGGCCAAGAGCGTTTTCCCCGTGCCCGGAGGGCCTATGAGCAGCACGCCTCTGGGAACCTTAGCTCCGAGCTTTGCGAATTGCGAAGGTTTCTTCAGAAATTCTATTGTCTCCCTAAGTTCCAGTTTCGTGTTTGCCATCCCCGCCACATCCTTAAATGTCACGATCGGCTTCTTAATATCATAGAGTCTTGCCTTGCTCGATCCGAAGGTGAAAAGGCCGCCGGGCCCCCCCTGAACCTGCTGAGTACGCCTCATAATCAATATCCAAACTGCGATTATGAGCAGCCAGGGCAGTGCACCAAGCAAGATCTGCCAAAAGATGGACTCCTGCTCCGGAGATTCAATCGTTATGCTGACATTCTTTTCCCTTAGCTTTGCCAGGAGCTCATCGCCTTGGAAAGAAGGGAGATACGTTTCAAAGTTCTTTACTGACAAAGCTTTTTTCTCCCCGGATAAAAGGAGGTTTATCTCTTTCAAAAACTCTCCGTTCACCCGCAATTTTTTTATCGAAACGGATTTGATATTACCTGCTTCCAGCTGTTCCATAAACTGGGTATACGTTATGGGATACTGCATGACCCGGCTTCCAGAAAGGAATTGCCCCCACAGAAAGACAGCAGCGATAATGAATAAGGCTGCGATCAAGAACCGCCACTGTGGGTTTTTATCGGCTGTCATACCTTTTGGGTTAGCCATGCTTTCATTTTATCACCCTCTGCGAAAATAACAACCTCCAGCGGAGGCTCTGTTATAATACCTTATGAATTCCTATGGCCGCCTGATTGCGAGGCTCAACGGAACAGAGATAGAGGCGAGATTCAATTATTATCTCGGTCTCGTAAAAAAGGGAATTGCGGGTTTCATCCTCTTTGGCGGAGAGATTGAGCTCGTAAGGACGAAAGTAAGGGAACTGCTGGAGGAAGCAAAACAGCCGCTAATCATCGCCTCCGACCTCGAGCAGGGGGTGGGTCAGCAGTTAGAGGGGGGTACCCTCTTCCCCCCTCCACTGGCCATAGCCGCTGCAATGCGAACGGTGGACAAACGCGCTGCCCAGTCTGTCCTCGAGAAATTATACACCGCCATGGCTCTTGAGGCCCGGTACTCAGGAATTAACACGATATTCGCTCCTGTCCTCGATATCAATTCCAACCCGAAGAATCCCATTATTGCAACCAGGGCATTTGGCGAAGATCCTGAGAGTGTATCGTTTCTCGGATGCGAGATGATAAAGACCCTCCAGAAAAATGGGATCACAGCGTGCGGAAAACATTTTCCGGGCCACGGAGATACAGATGTCGATTCGCATATCAGTCTCCCAGTCATTCATAAGAGTCTCCGGCATATCGAAAAGGAAGAACTTGTTCCTTTTCAGAAGGCAATCGATGCCGGTGTTCGGATGATCATGCTGGGTCATCTGTGTGTTCCAGCCATTGAGCCCTGGCGAATACCGGCATCGCTTTCCGGGAAAGTAGTGTCCTATTTAAAAAGAACATTGGGATTTCGGGGTAATACGATCACTGATGCGATGAATATGGGGGCAATTGGCGAACATCATGAAGAAGAGGCATCGCGTATGGCACTTGAGGCGGGGGTTGATCTGATCCTGCATCCGACAGATCCTGATAAAGTGGCATCATATCTTCGCCAGGAGAGCCAGCCTTTCCTACCATTGAGCCTTACATTCGCAGCGGGCAGCAATTGCACCTCCTTTGATTTTGAGGATCATTTGAGACTTTCCAGAGAACTTACTGAGATGTCTGTCACCATGATCGGGGCAAAAGGGTCGGCAATAAAAAAACCCTTTTTGATTATTCTAAACGAAGACAGAATAGAGAAGAAATTGTCATTCATAGACGAATTAAGAAAGTCCTATCCGGACATCCGCTCCCGCATGCTTTTCCCCGAAGAAGATATATCGTGGGAGGGGATTCCACAGAACAGTGAACTCATTGTTGCCATATTCTCAGTAGTAAAGGCATGGAAGGGCGGAGCGTCGCAGTGGCTGGAGAAGAGTATTCATGCCCTTGACCGAAAAGCAAAAGTGTTCGTAGCTTTTGGGAACCCTTTTACGCTCAGAGATGTGCACGAAGGTGTCATCAAAATATTCGCCTACTGGGATTCAGAGATAGCACAGGAGGCCGCGGCAGAAAAACTTTTGGGCGAAATCTTGCGGGCAAAACAGTGATAACGCAGGTTTACGTGAAAATGCGGCCATTTGCCGTACCAATTCATGATCGTGGAGTTGCCATCCTCCTTGACGGGAGAATCGGACAGTTTTGTCTTTTTTTTGTCATTGCACCTTGTTGGGAAACCTTCCGAGGATAAAATCCTGTGCAACCAAGAATGACTTTCAGATCGAGTTAATATCGATATGCCAAGGTCTATCCCCTTCAGTACACTCATAGTTAGCTCATTCGGCAAATTGACCATGACCGGAATAATCGGTTATCATAGTTAATTAGAGAAAGAATAGTGGAGGTTTTGACGATGCCTATATACGAATACCAATGTCTGGCGTGTGGCAAAGAGCATGAAATTATGCAAAGGCACGACGAGATGCCGCTCGTGAAATGCCCTGACTGCGGTGGTGAGATAAAGAAGCTCATATCAAATACAACCTTTGTCCTGAAAGGCACAGGCTGGTACAAGACCGATTACGCGTCCCCTCAACGCAAAACGCCTGCGGGCACTGACACAAGCAAATCACCTTCTCAGCCGGAGAAGAAATCAGAAACTAAGACAGAGGCCCCTGCCAAGTCATAGTGGATAAGATTCATGTGCACATCCCCTACTCGAAGGTGGGGCATCATCTCGCACTTATAAAACAGGAAAGGCTAAATCTTGAGATCTACTTTCCTTCTTCTTCCCTCGATAGCCTAAAGACAGGGGAAATCGAGCGGTTGAGGGACAGCCTTGATTATCATCCCTCTCTCTCAATACACTCCCCTTTCATGGACCTGTCCCCTGGTGCGGTGGATTCAAAAGTCAAGGCTGTTACTGTTGAGCGTTACACCCATGTACTAGATGTGGCAGAGATTCTTCGCCCCGATGTCATCGTTTTTCATTCAGGGTATGAGAAGTGGAAATATGCGCACCGGGTTGATATATGGCTTGAATCGAGCCTCAACACTTGGAGACCCCTTATCAATAGAGCGGCACTGCTCGGTACCCGGATTGCAATTGAAAACATATTCGAAGACGAGCCGTCCAGCCTGTATCTGCTGATGAAAGAGCTCCATTCATTGAGTTTTGGTATTTGTTTTGATACAGGGCATTATAATATTTTTTCTAAAGTATCACTTGAAGAATGGTTGGGACTTTTAAGCCCTTATATAATCGAACTTCATCTCCATGATAACGATAAGAGCTTCGACTCACATCTGGCCATCGGTGAAGGCACCTTCGATTTCAAAACCTTGCTCTCCAGACTCAAGGAGAGAGACTGCATTTATACCATAGAAGCGCATACACCGGAGGAGGTTTTGAAAAGTATAGGGAGATTAAAGGATATGTTTGTTCAATAAACCGAGTCTGGCTGAAAACTGTTGTTCTGGGACTTTCCGTGTGGTCAGGCCCTTTAGAGGCTGTCGAAGGCAGAGCAAAAAATCAAAGCTGAGTAGACTTACAACCTTTCCACATGATTTCTGAGATCAAATCCCCTCAGCTCCGGCTGACCCTTCCCTTTATATTGGATCATCACCTTATGCGACTCCCCCATGCCCTGCGGCAAGATCAATCCCTTAATCTTTGCGATATCGAATAGATCGGGTGAATTTTCATAACGTTCCATAATGATCTCATCTATGCCAAGGGAGACAAGATAAGTCCCCTGAGAACAAAAACCAACGGTCTTGAGACCGACCTCTTCACCCCATTTTTTCAAGGATGAGAAATTTATATGAGCTGTTATATCTTGTTCTCCGATGTGCTCGAAAGGCTCTTCGTTCACCTGATGCTGATAATAACACAGGAGGGTCCCCCTACTTCTGTCACTGCTGTAATAATCCTGTGCAGGATAGCCATAATCAATGGTCAGAACAAAACCTTCCATAAGTTTCTCGCTCACCTTCCTAATCCAGTCTCTGATCCTCAGATTGACCTCTGTCCGGTAACCTTCGGGAAAGACAAGGGCAAAATCCTTCACATATTTATAAACCTCACCACTACAGGGCCCTTTCACCTCAATGAGATCATTTCCGTCACAAGAAACATAAATTTCCATCAAATCACCATCCATCTCAACCATCCTCACGGGAAAGGCATCCAGAAGTTCGTTCGACAAAAAACAACCGGTAAAAGGCCCCAGGGTGCATATGTCCGAACACCACGTAACCTTATCGCAAAGGTCTCCGAGCAAGCTCTGTTGATCTGCCCTCATTGAAGGATTCGGTTCAACAATGGTATAAACAAGATGCTGGAAAATATCTTTACTGCTTTCTGTTCCCTGTCCGTTGTCCTCCGCTTTTTTAAGATATTGCAGTATATCCTTTGCAAGAAAGCCCGCCCCTGCCCCCATCTCGACAACCTGGAATACGCCAGGGTATCCTACCAAGCCCCACATCTCCTCCATCTGCCTTCCCAGCATCGCGCCAAAGATATCATGAAGATGCGGACTCGTATAAAAATCACCGGCCCTTCCTATTCTCGCTGAATCCCCCGCATAGTAACCGTAGAAAGGGGAATAAAGAGCCATTTCCATGAACCTCTCGAAACTTATCGGACCTTCAGAACGGATTCTCTCTAAGATTTCTCGTTTTGGGGAGCTCATCGGGGTTGAATAAGCGCTTCAGCCAGACCTTGCAAGACAGCACTGAGGGCTATAACTTAAGGTCTAGCGACAGTAACGATCACTGAATTCTTGAGGCGGGCTACATCATAGGTAACCTTTCCAGGGATAAGTTCTATATATACATATACCACGCTTTCAGGAGCGTCGTCCTCGACGACAATATCGCCGATGAACCCTGATTTGAATTTCATCGTTTTTTCCGTCTTTCTGATAACCGGCTTCAGTAGTAACTTCAGCCATTCTTTTCCCTGTCTTGACTCAATGCCTTCTTTAAACTCAAAGTTTCCATCAAGGGGGTTGAGCGTAAGGACAACCATCGCTTTCTCCTTTGCCTCGATAAGAGAGATATTGCTGAGATTGTAAGGTTTCCCCTCTTTCTTCAGTCCCTTTTTCGGAACTTCTGCCTTTGCCACTATTGGGGGTTGGACCTTATTAGCTTCTTCTTTTTTTGCCTTTGCCTGTGCCTCTGCTTG
>DMNE01000211.1 GCA_003453735.1 Nitrospiraceae bacterium
TTCTATGTTAAAAAAGCAAGACCTATCTGCCCCTCCGTATATGTTGCAACCCATGTATAGCAAGCATCATCCTCAAAACCAATCTTCTATGAGCAGACAGCCTTCGTCAATGAAGAGCGCTGCATGACCTCTTTTATGTGTTTGAAGACGTGGGTTCGTAGTCTATGCAATGACAGACAGCATCTTTTGATGCGCTGTAGAACCCCAAGATACGATACCCACGGCACACCTCGTTTTGAAGATATGCTTCTCTATAAATAATAATATCGTTGTCTGTAGGGGCGGAGAAACCCTCCATCTCTTTCGGAGCCCCGGAAGACAACATCCATAGTTTTGTTCTTTCAGTGTATTTCATCCTTAAGCAATTTACACTGCTATGCACATACATTGTCTACTGAACCACAGCCGATACGTATTCCTGTTGAGTCTTCAGGACATACCGGATCCGGTTCAACAGTTTTCTGGCAATCCGGACGATTGCCTTGTTCTTTGACATTTTCTTGCAAAGCTTATTAAAGCTCATCAGCAGAGCAGGGTCTTTGCGTACTGCCACCCAGGAGCTCTCGATCAATATGCAACGCAGTTGCGCATTGCGTCTCTTGGTTATGCCAGTGGTATGATCCGTTTCCCCGCTGGAATCCGTATCAGGTGTGAGACCGACATAGCTGCAAAGCTTATCGAGATTCTTGAAACGACCGATCTCGTATAGTTCCGTCAGCAATGTCATGGCAGTCAGTACTAACCCCCGGCACTATCTTCAGCACACGAAGGTTTTGGCGGTACTCTTCCGAGTGGGCGACAGTATGGATGGCACGAGTAAGATCCGCAATAATCTTCCTTATCTTGCGAGGATGCACGACAGCGCGAATGGGCAGTATATTTGGCAGATGCTATTTTTTTTCCGCCTCTTTCCGGAACTCACCGGAAGTGATGCCATATTTCCGCATTATGTGCTGAAGGGATTGTCTCTCTATGCCCGCGGTCTGGGCCGCCAGGGAAACATTCCCTTCAGCGCGGCGAAGCAGACGCGTGATATACTCGACATTGAACGTCAAAAGGATCTTTTTCCGTGCCTCCCTGTAATCAAGGCCGTATATTTCAGTGTCGTCTTCAGAGCCGCAGACTAGTGGTTCACCCTTTCTGAAATCCTCTGCTGAGAGAAAGTCGTTCTTCGAAAAAATCACCGCCCGCTTTATCTCATTCTGGAGTTCACGTGCGTTGCCTTTCCATTGCCTGGAAACAAGAAACTGTATCGCATCCTCCGTAAGCCGCTTTTGGTCCAACCCGAGCTCCGCGCAAAATAAGGAAAGGAAGTGATAGGCAATAAGGGGGATATCCTCGGGTATATCCCGGAGCGGAGGAGTGCGAACAGAGACCACAGCACCCTCAGCAGCTTTGCTTGTAATGGTGAGGATATGTCCCCAATCTCGTCCAGGAAAAGGGTCCCTTCCTGCGCTGCCTGGAAAAGCCCTTCCCTGTCAGAGATGGCACCGGTAAAGGCGCCCTTGCGATAGCCAAAAAGTTCGCTCTCCAATATGTTTTCAGGGATGGCCGGGCAGTTCACAGCCACAAAGGGTTTACCGGTCCTGTTGCTAAGGTTGTGAATCATGCGGGCTGCCAGCTCCTTTCCTGTACCGGTTTCTCCCGTAATGAGAACAGGCACTTCTGTCCTTGCCACAAGCTTCAGGGTGCCGATGAGTTGCATCATGCGAGGGGACTCTCCAACAAAAAATGTCTCCTTTTCTTTTTCCCGGAGCTTTTTTTCGAGGCTCAGATTTTTTTGCAGAAGGCGTTGATGCTCCAGCGCCCGTCGTACCATGTGCAGCAGCCGCTCCTCTTCGAAAGGCTTGGTAATGAAGTCGTAGGCGCCTTCCTTCATAGACTGCACGGCTGTTTCAATGGCTCCATATGCAGTCATTATGATCACCGGCAGCAAAACGTCCTTTTTTTTGATGGCCCGCAGAAGCTCCATGCCGTCCATACCGGGCATCCGCATATCGGCAAGAACACAGTGGACACTGTTTTTTTCAAGAACGAGCAGGGCCGCTTCCGCGCTGTCAGCGCTGTGGGTCTCCAGTTGCAGTTCACCCCTGATCAGCCGCTCAAGGAAACGGGTCATGTCAGGGTTGTCATCAACAATGAGAATGATTTCTTTCATGCCTTGTCTCCCTCAAGAGGGAACCAAAGAGTGAAAGAAGTTCCGAAGCCTTCTTTGCTTTTCACGGAGATCTCTCCTTTATGTTCCTTTACCATCGCATAGCTAACTGCAAGCCCGAGGCCCGTACCCTGTCCAGGCGGCTTTGTCGTGAAAAAGGGTTCAAATATCTTATCAAGAATCTTTTCGGGTATGCCGCTACCGGTATCAGAAAAGATGATCCGTATGCCGTTGCCCTCTTTGTCGTACTCGGTCTTGACAGTAATGCAGCCTCCCGGTTTCATGGCCTGAAAAGAGTTCATCAGGAGATTGGCAAAAATCCCTTTCATTTTGTCCTCGTCTGCTAGCAAATGAGGCAGCGTGGAATCGTAGTCGCGGACTATGCTGATGCCGCCCTGTTTGAACGTTTCTTCCAGCGAAGCTACCGCCGTCTCTATAGACGCATTCAAGTCCGTAGATATTAGGTTGACCTTTGTCTGGCGGGAGAAATTCAAGAGGTCTTCAACGATCTTTTTGCAAAGCCGCGCGTTGTTGTAAACCAAATCCAGATCTTCTTTGGTCTGTCCATCAGCAGGGCATTCTTTGCGCAGCAGCTTCGTGTATCCCAGAATCAGGCTAAGTGGATTGTTGATTTCATGAGCCACACCTGCGGCTAGTTGCCCGATGGAAGCGAGTTTGTCTGCCTGCCGCACCCGTTGCTCCATCTCATTTTTTTCCTCTTCTGATTTTTTAAGGTACCCCATCATCCGGTTGAAGGATTCAGCGAGTTCCGACACTTCATCATAGTCCCGTGCGTCAAAGTGAATATCCAGACCCCGGTGCCCGTTTGCCACATCCTTGAAAAAGGAACTCATCCGTTTCATGGGGAGCACTGCCACCCAATAATGGAAGTAGTTGACAATGGCAAAAAGCACCGCCATGCCAGCGGTTCCAACCAGGAAAAAGAAAAGGGCCACATGTCGCAACTGCCGGAAAGTGCCACTCACCGGCGCGGCGATCCACTCCAGGCCAACTACCTCACCGACTTTCCAGTGACGTCCGTTCACCTTTCCGTAATGCTGGGTAATAGACTCCGGCGAAGAATCAGGATCTCCGTGGCAGAGCAGGCAGGATTCCTCCGCGACAACCGCCTTGAGATGGAGAAAGTAATCTTCGCCGTTCCTCGTAACCAGCCCCCTCCATTGTTTCTTTGAAGACGGATTATTCCGGAACTGTGTGATATATCCGGCTTCAAAGGCATCAGCCTTGTCGGCGGGATTCATCGGATTCAGGGCGACCCTCCGATAGATGTAACGGGGAAATCGTTGTTTGAACCTCTTCATGATGCCCATGTTTATAAAGGAGTTGGACATGACCTGCTGGATGAAGACGTTACCGGGCAGGACATGGAATATCTGGGGTCGAAGTTCATCGCGGGCATACTCCATAGTAGCATCAATATGCCCTAACACTATATCTGTCTTCTCGTAGGCTTCCTGGATGAACATCTTTTTTAAATACGAATAGGTCAGTAAGGAAGAAATGGCGATAACACACAGAAGTATAATGCCTAATCCGAACATGAATTTTACTGTAAGCGTTGAACCGCCCCGCTTTATTATGCTACTCAAACTTAACCCCACCGTTACTGAAGATACTTCTTTATTATACCTAAATCTAAGTTCTATTAATCGAAAATGGGAAAATCAGAACTTATCTGAAGGGAGTGTTCCACGAGTTGGCTCGGCAGAGGGAATGCGAGTTTATCGCCAGACATATGGCCACGGATCACGTGCATATGTGCACTTCAATTGCCACGAAGCAGGTGCTGTCGAAAGTGATAGGGTATCTGAAAGCCAAAAGTGCAATAACGGTGGCGCGGCAATTTGGAGACCAAAAGAGGAATTTCAACGGAGAAAACCTCTGGCCTCGCGGATATGCCTCTGTCAACGGTAGGCTTTGAGTTGTTTTGAGTTGGACAAGATCGAGGACTACTTAACGCATCAGGAAAAGCTTGATGCCGAACAGAAAGGCACAGGTTTTAGTACAACCCGTAACAAGCCCTCTTTCAGACGTCTCACTACCCTCAAGCCTCCCTCTCTCTTTGCGGGAGCGTTATGACTCCACCCTGGCATTCTGCCCAGGGTGGAGAATTTGACCCCTATGAGTGTCCAAAGAGACCTATGCGGCATCAACAAATGCGCGGGCAGCTTCAGCCGCTTCAGCATCGATGTCCGTCTTGTTGGAGGCTGAAAAGAATGCTGATAGGAGGTTGAGGAGAAGAAGGACGCCTATCACAACAAGGAAACCGTGCATAAAAGCATTGGTCTTTACAGGCACAGGAATGCCGGTGTTGCTGAATACATGTTGAACATTGGGATACCCTTTTTCGTACAGGTACCGGTGTTCCAGCGTGGTGAATATAACTCCGGATATATCGACCCCGAATATCAGTCCCAGCGACCGCATCATGTTCAGGACGCCTCCGGCAACCCCCAGTTTTTCTTTTGGGGCGGAGCCCATGATCGCGCTGTTATTCGGCGGAGTGAACAACCCCATGCCAACTCCAAGGAGGATTAGCACGGCCACCAATACAGGCAGCTGCGTAGCCGCTCCCAAAAACATGAGGGCGAAGCAGGCCAGGNNGTGCATGAAGGCATTGGCTTTCACAGGAAGGGGAATGCTGCTGTTACTGAATACGTGCTGAACATTTAGATACCCTTTCGAAACCAGGTACTGGTGCTCCAGGGTGGAGAATATAACGCCTGATATGTTCACGCCAAAGATAAGCCCAAGAGACCGTGTCATATTCAGGACGCCTCCGGCTACACCCAATTTCTCCCTCGGCGCTGAGCCCATGATCGCACTGTTGTTAGGCGAAGTGAACAATCCCATGCCGACTCCCAGGAAGATTAATATAACTACTAATGCAGGCAATTGCGCTGACTCGCCTAAAGACATGAGAGAGAAGCACGCCAGGGCGGATATGAGCATCCCTGATGTGGTTATTATTCTCGGGCCGTACTTGTCAGAGATATAGGCGGAGAATGGGGCAAATGCTGCCATCGCAAGGAGAAGGGGAGTCAATAGAGAGCCCGTTAGCGCAACACTATAGCCCAACACCCTTTCCAGATAAAAGGGCATAAGGAACATGATTGTGAACAGCACATAATAAGACAACATGCCCGTTAGGTTCCCAAGAAGGAAGGTAGCATTTTTGAAGAGCTTGAGGTCTATCAGGGGGTGCTCAACCCTCAACTCTGTGATGATAAAAAGGGTCAGCAGAAGTATGCCCGACAGGAAATACGTTATGATTGCATGAGAGTCCCAGCCAAGCTTTACTGCTTCATTGAAAGCCAGCACAATAAAAGCGAGACCAGATGCGAAGAACGCTGCTCCCAGATAATCAACCTTTTCCTTCTCTTTCATTTTCTGGTCAGAAGGAAGAATGAACAGGGCAGCCAGTGTGCCTACTATGCCGATCGGGATATTTATATAGAAAATGGCCCTCCAGCCAACGGTGGCTATCAGAATGCCTCCTACAAAAGGCCCCACCGCCATCGATATTGCCTGAACTGCGCCCTGAATTCCAATGGCCTTGCCCCGCTCGCCAGCTGGAAAAGCATGGGTAATGAGGGCGACCGAGTTTGCTTGGAGAAGCCCCGCCCCGATGGCTTGCACCACACGGGATACTATCAAGAAGGTAGCTGTGGTTGACATCCCGCAAAGCAGTGAACCTGCCGAAAAAACTACAAACCCGATATTATAAAGCTTTGACCTGCCATATACGTCTGCCAACCTTCCAAACAGTGGAAGAAAAATAGTCAACGTAAGCATATATGCCATCGTTATCCACTCTATGACTGCTAAAGAGACGCCGAATGTACTCTTCATGGTCGGCATCGCTACGTTGACAATGCTTACATCCAGGGCTGACATTGTGGCCCCCATTAGAACAGTGGAGAGTATCAACCACTTGCGAGCCGTATGTGAGGAAAGATTTGCACCTAAATTTTGTAGCTTACCATTCATGGTTGTTTCACCTCAAATATGAGAGAGAAGTTTAATTGTTGTTGTTTTCTCATTTCATTCCATTTTCCCAGCCGGAAATGAAATCATTCGTTTCAGTTTTGTTAATGCAAGTGTGATGCCATAGAATTGAGCTATGGTAACTCTTTGATAAATAATAATTAAACTGGTTGCAAGAAGGTCTGCGTAGTACTTTTACGGCAAAAAAAATATTGCAGTGCATTATTTTTTTGCCTTGATTCTTGTGATTTGAACCATAGTTTTGCA
>DMNE01000210.1 GCA_003453735.1 Nitrospiraceae bacterium
CACCTGATAACTGAGAGTTTCAGGATGCCGAAACCGTTGCGGAGTTTGTCCCGAAGCACTCTCAACTCAATGGAAATAAAAATCCATGCCATCTGATGTCCGGAGTGTCCAGCGTGATAGTTATCGGTGATGCTTTTTTTCGGAAATAAACGTCCCATGGTTCGATTACTCGAAAACGAGAGTTCTGTCCCGAAGTATGCACAGCCTCTGATGTGCGAATTAGAGCCTTATTCGGTCTCGAGCACCGACAAACCGAGACTGATGCGATTTTGCCATGGTGATACTTTCCGATAATACCCCTATTATTTTGAAGGTATACGCCTTTGCGGACTTCATGTCGAAGTCAACATTGACGACAAATAAGGTTAGAATATTGACAGTTTCCAAAATATTACTTTAAAATTTGCCAACACCCTGTAAATTGTAAATAGTAGGCAATAGTTACAAGATTTAATGCTATGACGATAGACAAAGACAATATTGAGACTGATCAGGCAATCTTCAGAGATCTGATCAACAAATCAAATGACGCCATTTTCGTGGATGAACCGCAAACCGGACGTTTTATTTTTGTGAATGACAAGGCGTGCACCAGTTTGGGGTACGAACGCCAAGAACTCCTTAAAATGGGTGTTATGGATATTGAAACAACCTTCCCCGACAATTTTTCATGGCAAAACCATGTAAATGAATTACGACAGAGGGGTTCCATTATGTTGGAAGGCATCCATAAACGAAAGAATGGCACTACATTCCCGGTTGAAGGAAACATCAGTTTTGTGGTTCTGAACACAAAAGAGTATATTGTGGCTGCATTGCGTGATATCACCCAGCGTAAGAAGGCGGAAGAGTCCTTGCGACAGAGCCAGGCGGTATACTATAACCTCTTTAACAATTCAGAGATTGCAATGTTCAGAACAAGACTGGATGGTTCCGAAGTCCTGAATGCAAACGAAAAATTTCTCGAACTCGTTGGCCAGACCCGCGACGAAATTATTGGTAGCCCCTCGACGATTCTTTGGGTTGATCCCAACCGACGGGAGGAAATGGTGCGCATACTCAAAGCCAACGGTCGCGTTGTTGATTTCGAGTTTCAGATGCTCGACAAAAAGCGCGGCGTACGTGATTGTCTTACATCATTAAATCTTTACCCTGAAGAGGGGATTCTGGATGGGTCAATTGTTGACATCACCGAACGCAAGCGGGCTGAAGAGGAGCTCAGGGAAAAAGAAGGGAAGTATCGCGTGCTCTTTGAATCTGCGAATGACGGGATCTTCATCCAGGATGAGATCGGCTTCACGGACTGTAACCAGAAGGCAGCCGATATGTACGGGCTCTCGAAGGAGGACATCATGGGGCGTTCGCCGAGCGAGTTCGCTCCGGAGCGGCAGCCCGATGGACGGCTCTCGTCCGAAGCGGCTGGCGAGAAGATCCGCACGGCATTGAGCGGCGTCCCCCAGGTTTTCGATTGGCAGGCGGTGCGTGCCGACGGAAGCCTTTTTGATGTGGAGGTGACCCTGAGTAGGCTCGAACTGGGAGGCAAGATGTGCCTGCAAGCGATCGTTCGTGACATCAGCGAGCGGAAACTGTTAGAGCAGGAGATTCTCAGGAGCCAGAAGCTCGAAGCCATTGGCAAGCTTGCAGGAGGCGTAGCACACGACTTCAACAACCTGCTGCAGGGCGTGTTCGGCTACATCTCCATGGCGAAGCTGACTCATGACCAGAAGGAGAAGTCCCTTGCCATGCTCGAACAGGCAGAGGAGGCCCTGCATATGTCTGTGAACCTTACATCACAGCTCCTCACCTTTTCAAAGGGTGGTAAACCGGTCAAGAAAAGGATGAAACTTCAGCCGGTTATCGAAAACTCGGCAAGGTTTGCCCTGAGCGGTTCAGGTGTTGACTACCGCATCGAACTCGACAACGGACTCTGGGCAGTAGAAGCGGACGAAGGGCAGATTAGCCAGGTGATCCAGAACATCGTGATAAACGCTGACCAGGCCATGCCCGAGGGAGGCAGCCTGGTCATTGCGGCAAAGAACGTTGTAGGGGCTGACAAGAACCATCCTAAGATTCCACATGGCAATTATGTTGAGATATCTGTTCAGGACACCGGTATCGGCATTCCTGGACAGCACCTGCAGAAGATCTTTGACCCCTACTTCACGACCAAGGAAAGAGGCAGTGGCCTTGGCCTTGCAACATCCTATTCCATTATGAGAAATCACGGTGGCTTTATCGATGTAATGTCAGAATCGGGCAAGGGCACCACGTTTTTTATCTATCTGCCCGCCGTTGAAGCGGAAGAAGAGATCAATGAGACTACTACAGCCTCATCAGCCGTTCGGAAGGGGAAGATCCTTGTCATGGATGACGAGGAACGGATAAGAAATGTAGCCAGAGAGCTCATCATGGCACTTGGCCATGAGGTGGATCTGGCAGAGCACGGGGAAACAGCCATAGAGAAGTACCACGCAGCTATGAAGTTAGGCAAGCCCTTTGAGATCGTCATCCTTGATCTGACTGTACGGGGAGGGATGGGAGGCAAGGCGACTATTGAACTGCTGCGTGTAATTGATCCCGGAGTCAAGGCTATCGTCTCAAGCGGCTACTCGGACGACACTGTTGTGGCGGATTATGAAAAATATGGATTCAAGGCTCGACTGACTAAGCCATATAAGCTTGATGGCTTGAGGGATACGCTGAATGCACTGCTGAGTTCGTGAACAAAGGTTCTTTCATTATGCTGTAAATCCTATCTGCTTTAAAGCAGAACCGAGGGTTAATAAAAGATAAAGAGGGACTTATTGTCAGCACTCCAAGGATTGATGATCCTTCCTGTTTATATCTTTCTGATGAAAATCCAAATTACTACACGAAACCTTCTCAGGTCACATTTTCGCTGACCATTTATTTCCAAAAGAAATGTTGTGGTATTGCAATAAAGCCGCAGTCTCGAGTACAGGAAGAAGTCAAACCTCAATCCTTCGTTCGATCATTTTGCGAATTTTGTCCTGTACTGAAGCTGGGTAAAAGCATTACTTGTGCTTCCGCCCTGACACACGCATCCTTCCTGTACAAACGGACTGCCGCTCTCCGCTAATGTTATTTGTTTCTTGCGGAAATCAACATGACTTCCACCACGACATTCTTCTTTTCAAGGGTCGACGGATATGCTATTATCCCGCTAATGGGGTCGAATAAAGACAAAATGGCATGGTGGCAATATGCGGTTGTAGCTATTGTTGTCATAATTCTCATTCTCCCCCTCGCATACTACTTTGGTCAAAGTAAAACTGTTTCGGGAACAGTCACTGTCTTTTATAACGCATAAGTCGAGAACCAACCCGTGTATATAATCGTTGTTCTTGATATCGGAGACACAGTTCAGGCCAGTGCTCCAGATAATTTTGTATTTCACAAAGGCCATAAAGTTCTACTAAATGAAAGAGTGACTGTATTAGGGGGAAAGAATTATCATTTTTTGAAGTATTCAATGGTCACCGCGGGGCGGCGTCATGGAGCCGTAATGTTATGGGGTGAAGTCCTTGGCAACGAAAATATGCGCTTGGTGTGGTGTACTGTGAGTACTCGCCGCTCGTCGACCCGAATTGTTAAACATCCTCAACAAAAACTACTCTGACCATATCAGTAAGTGCCTTTCCTTTATGTCGGTGTTCTCTTCCATTAGGGATAAAAATACCGTCTCCAGTTTCATATGTAATCGTTTTATTGGCATACTCAATCTCTATTTGACCTTCCAGAACATAACCGATGTGCCCTTTTTCGCACCAGTGTAAAGGCATATTTTTTGTATATTCTACTAATCTCAACTGCCGATTGTTATGGCAAAAACTTTTGTATCGCATGCCTTTCACGGGTGATTTCCATTCAACCTTTTCAAAATCGACTTTATACATTCAAAACTCCTTAACATGTTTTTGCCAATGGCCTTCAGCTATACGCTACGGTGAAGATTTTCAGGAAAAACATCGATAAAGTGAAAGCCGCAGAGCGAGGCGGCTTTATACTGCGTTCCTCTTGAGCAATTTGTTAGCCCTCTTTATCCTTGTTCAACATGACATCAACCATCGTTTTGCGGGGGTGGCAGAACAGCTTTTTAACGCGCCGGCGATATTCCTCAGGGGTCACATGCTCTTCATGTGTACCGATGACAATTTTGATCTTCGGAAAAGCTTCTTCAAGTGCTACCTTATATTTCTCATTAAATGGACAAAGGGCCTTCATACAGTACGTAAAATGTATCACATCGACACCAAACTCCGTAAGTGCACGGATTCTTTGAAGTAATTTATCCGCGCCTGTGAGGGTTGGGCATCCTGGACAGTTTATTATCCCTATTAATGTGAGCTTTTCATCTTCCGGATAATCCGCAAAAGTACCTTTTCTTTTTCGGAAATCAGACAAACAACTGACCGACGAGCAGCCAAGGTCTTGAGTTGCATTGGAACATGTTAAAATGCCAATTCTTGCCATTCCCGTACCCCCTGTTACATTTCATTCGGCTAACAATATTATAAACTGGATTCTTGTTATCATACTGAAAGTGCTAGGATAAGACAAGAATCGGACAAGTTCTTTAGCACTGTAACTACAATTGCTAACCCGTTATCAACGCAACGAGGATGATGAGGTTTTCTTGTTATCTGCATTCCCGTCAAGTGGCTGCACTGCAAACGTATGAAATCAGCTCCCGGCAGGTTTCCCTGCTAACAATTTCTGTTTACTCCTGACCAATCGCCAGATAGTGTTGTTCTCAGGAAGTAACTGAAAAACAGATTTTGACGCTTTTTATCGGAAATCAACACAAAGTCGCTTCCGGGAAAAGTGTTGGTTAGCGGGGGTACACCTCATTCTGTGATTAATTGGCAGAGTGTTTCTTTCCGGTAGTAACCTTGTCATATGGCAAAAAAGCTACAGTGTCGAGTACAGGAAGTAATTGAAGCATGACTCCGTTATCGGGTGAAGACGTGTACCGCCAGAAGTCATTACAATTTGTGCGGTGGCTTGCAATAACACTTTCTATCGGAAATAAACATCCCACTGATGCCGACTCGATCTGCATATCCGCAAAATCGAGATGATTTACTCGGCGTGATGTACTCCCTTTATGTTGAGTTCCCCGTTATATGAAGTATTCTCGTTAAGCCCTTCTTAAATAGGTATCCTGCAGATTTTACCTTCACATAATGGGCGCGTTTTAACCTTCCTCTTCTCCTGCCTCTATTTTTCTGACATTTTTCTTGAACTGTCTTATCTTTTTACAATGGTTATGTTGAAGGTGTTTGAAGTAGGAGGTAACCATTGGCAAAGCGATGTAAGTATTGCGGGCAGTTTTTTGTCCCTGACAGGCGTACAGGGAACCATCAGAAGGCATGTAGCAAGGCTGAATGTAAAAAGAAACGAAAAAGAGAAGCTCAGCTGGAGTGGGTTTCAACGAATCCCGAACATATGAAGAATCTTTATGAAGATTATGTAAGGCCTTGGCGAGAAAAGAAAAAAGCTCAGGCGTTGGCTGAGAACAAAACTCTAAGAGACAGGAAGGCGCAAATGATAAAAGACGAGAGGCCCTATTCAAAGCCTTTAGCTACGCTGGTTTTACTGATACCGGATGATACAAAAAGCTTGATAAAAGACGAGATAAGGCTGCGGAGGGTTGATAATACTACGTTTGCGGCATATGGATCATGATAAAAGATGAGATGGACTAATAAGCTCATATAGATTAAATTGCCTTATTGAAAGAATGCGACAATAGAATGGGTTCAGCATTTTGCATGTAGATCCCGTCGAGGTTGCCGCTTCCACAATGAGGAGGTGCTCATGTCTATGTCTCAAAAGCAAAAGGAATGGACGTGCGATGGAACTGGTAGATCCAAGCTGCTCAGTGAATATCTTGATTTTTTGCGCAGCCATCGAGGCCTTAGCGAAGACACTAGCAGTATNNATGTAGCATCATTTCTGAAATCGCTGAGACTTCGCGAGTCGGAAGATATTGGCAAGATATCGGTAAAGGAGATTCACGAGTATGTTATCAAGACGGCCAAACTTATGAACCGTCCGAGTCAAAAACATCTTGTTGCATCGATTCGAAGCTTTTTGAAGTTTTGCCATTTCAAAGGATATGTCCCTCAAGACCTTACAGAGGCTGTCCCGGTAATTGTAACTCCAAAATTAGGGAGCGTTCCTCGCACCATCCCTTGGGAGTCTGTCGAAAAACTGCTTGCTGTTCCTGACCGTAAAACTCATGGCGGAAGAAGGACTTATGCAGTATTACAACTGTTGGCAGTCTACGGGGTTCGGATAGGCCAGGTAGTAAAACTCCAGCTGCATGACATCAACTGGCGCGAAGATTCAATCCATTTTCAGCCGTGCAAGAGGGGTAACCCTCTGTGCCTCCCTCTTTACCCGGAGGTTGCAGAATCACTTCTTGCTTACGTACGTGAAACACGTGGGAAATCCCCGTACCCGGAAGTATTTCTTACTCTTTACAAACACAAGCCTCTCAAACGCGGCGGCTGTCTTTCTACTTCAGTGAAGACATGTTTNNCCCCCATGAAAACGATCTCTGATTTGCTGGGGCATAAATCTATAAGGACCACCTTCGTTTACACAAAAACCGATCTCAAACACCTGCGTCTTGTAGCGCATGAATGGCCCGAGGTTGTACAATGAAAAAGCCATCTCATGGACAATTCAGCGGTCTCATTAGCCAATACCTGCAGCTACGCCGGTCGCTTGGCTGTATCCTTAA
>DMNE01000149.1:0-4360 GCA_003453735.1 Nitrospiraceae bacterium
TAAAATGTGCCTGGAAATTTTGGATCCTCCTGCCGAGTTCAAGAAATTCTATAAGAATACATACTATAAGATAAGAAATGAAACATCTCATGATGCTATTGCCGTTATCGGTATGGCCTGCCATTATCCAGGCGCCCCCGACTTGAAAGCGTTCTGGGAGAATATCCTTGCGCGCAGAAGAGAATTCAGGCACTTTCCCGACCAACGTCTACCTATGTCAGAATATTATGACCCCGATCCTATTGTGCCGGATAAGACTTACGGGAACCGGGCCGCTTTTATTGATGGATTTGAGTTTGACTGGATCAAANNGGGGTATCCCGAAAACGGTTGTTGAGTCTTCCGACATTGTCCACTGGTTAGCATTAGAAATCGCTCTCCGGGCCCTAGAAGATGCCGGATACAGTCGTAAAAACATTCCTTGTGACCGGACAGGGGTTATTCTCGGAAATACTTTAACAGGTGAGCACAGTCGATCACAAAGTATGCGGTTGCGCTGGCCCTATGTAAGGAAGGCGTTAAGAGCCGCTGCAACAAAAAGACATTTGCCTCCGAATGTAATTGCCGAATTGATTGACACCATGGAGGTATACTACAAGTCTGCTTTCGCTCCTATTACTGAAGATTCCCTCGCCGGAAATCTTTCTAATACTATTGCCGGAAGAGTTTGTAATTTTCTGGATTTACGAGGCGGGGGTTATACAGTAGATGGGGCGTGTTCTTCATCTCTCATTGCGGTTTCTACGGCCGCTACAGCTTTGTCCAGTGGTACGCTTGACGTTGCAGTTGTGGGAGGGATTGATATTAGCTTGGATACTTTTGAACTAATAGGCTTTGCTAAGACAAATGCCCTGGCCAGGGGAGATATGCAAGTGTATGATCGCCGTGCGAGCGGTTTCATCCCAGGGGAAGGAGCAGGCTTCATTATATTAAAAAGACTGGAAAACGCTCGTGCTCATGGAAATTATATATATGCGGTTTTGCAGGGATGGGGAATGTCTTCTGACGGGAAAGGAGGGATGACTGCTCCGAAAGCCGAAGCCCAGGCGCTTGCTTTACGGCGAGCTTACGGCAAGGCAGGTTACGGCCTGCGTGACGTTGATTTCATAGAAGGTCACGGGACCGGTACAAGAATAGGAGATAAAGCAGAACTGGAGGGCATCACCCTTGCCATGGGTGATGAAAATAGCGATTCTCTTCGTTCTTGCGGCATCACATCTTTGAAATCGCTTATTGGTCACACCAAAGCTGCATCTGGAATAGGGGGCTTCATCAAGGCGGTCATGGCGGTGAACAGGCGTGTTATTCCGCCTACTGCAGGATGCAAAGAACCTAATACGATATTTCATGAAAAAGCCTGCAGAGTATACCCCGTCATACAGGGCGAAATCCGTAGTGTAGACGATTCGATCCGTGCGGGGATATCGAGCATGGGGTTTGGGGGGATCAACTGCCATGTGACAATCGAATCGGCAGGGGAACCCGCAAAACATCTTAAACCCTCCATCGGAGAAAGAGAACTGCTTGCATCTAACCAGGATACGGAGTTATTTGTCCTCTCCGCCGAATCCCAGCAGAAAATGGTTGACCGCATGAATTATTTGAAAAACCTTGTTGAGGGGATTAGCAGCGGCGAAATGGTCGACCTTTCGCATTACCTTGCCGGAGATGTTTCTGCCGATAAGCCTTTTCGTGTTGCCCTGATCGCTGCCTTTCCTGAAGGTCTCATCGATTGTCTTGAGCGTGTAGAACAAATGCTCAGTGGGAACCACATTGCGAAAGGTGAGACAATGTCCAGCCCACAACAAGATGTTTGGGTTGGACATTCAGTGTTGCGAAATCGCATTGGGTTCCTGTTCCCTGGCCAGGGATCTCAACACCTGAATATGGGACGGCGTCTCATAGAGCGTTACTCATGGGCCCGGGAATTCAGCGATGAGGTGGAATCATGGCTCTCCGAGGCCCGACATAGGAAAATAAGCGCATCGGTTTATCGACCTCTTGATCGGGCCCTTAATAGCGATCAAATAGAAGGATGGAAAAACGTACTGTCACGCGCGGAAATTGCACAGCCGGCCATATGTATGACATCCCTTTTATGGATGCGGTATCTAGACAGACTCGGAATCAGACCCGTAGTTGTCGGCGGCCATAGTCTTGGTGAACTGACGTCTTTTCATGTGGCGGGTGCGTTCGACGACAAAGCATTACTCTTGTTTGCCGCGATGAGAGGTCGAGTGACCTCCGCTCATGATGGCAATCCGGGAATGATGGCCAGTTTGGCCTGCGGCAAGAAAAGAGTTGAAGAATTGTTGAAGAAGATTGAAGGATATGTTGTTGTCGCAAATATCAACAGCCCTATGCAGACGGTGATATCAGGTGAGAGACAAGCCGTAGAAAAGGCTATGCAATTAGCATCAAAACTGGGCATCGAGACCAAACGGTTGGCTGTTTCCAATGCGTTTCATTCAAGATTTATGACAGCCGCAGCTGATAGCATATTGAAACACGCACCAATTCCAGAGACTCCAAAAGGAGTGAAAATTAAATTATTGACCTGCATGGACGGTAAGGAGGTGACGCCGGAAACTAATCTGAGTGCTCATTTTGCAAGGCAAGTGATGGATCAAACAGATTTTATCTCGATGGTGAACTCTTTAACACGAGAGTGTGACCTTTTGCTAGAAGTGGGCCCGGGCAGTGTGCTGTCTAATTTAGTCAGGGCGATCTTGGGAGCAGATGGAACATTGTGCTTTCCCGTTGAAGCAAGTGCCGGCGACGATCGTTCTCTGAACGTCTTCCTCGGCTGTTACTTCGTGCGAGGAGGTGATATCAATTGGAAGGCTCTTTTCGAAAACCGACTATTCAGGCTTTTCATTGCCCCCTCGAAACGTATTTTTATTGACAATCCATGTGAACGTTCCTTTGCTTCTGCAGATGAAGAAATATCACGTTCCATTCTCATGAATGACAATTTACCAACTGTGGTTTCTTCCTCGGTGCTCGATGATAACGATGGGCTCTTCACACGGCAACAAATAGACTTTATCCGTAATATGATACGTACAGAAACACAAGAATCAGCTGAGAACCCAAAAGGTTATCCTGGGCGTTCAATGAAAGAAGTGCCACCAATTGCCTCTCAGTTCGACAATGCGACACTCATGGAAGTGACTAATGTTTCAGGAGTTAAGAAAGAAATGCAGGAAGACTTGAAGGAAGTGCCAAAGATGGATGTTTCCATTCCAAATCTCCTCCTCGATCTCATAGAAAAACGTACTGGGTTTCCGAGAGAGAGTCTTTCAATGGAAGTCCGGCTTCTGGATGACCTAAATCTCGATTCCATTAAAGCGGCGGAACTTATTGCCGCTGCTTCAATACATCTCGGCTTGGCTGGTGAATTGGATGCGTCCGGGTTTGCTAATGCGACTCTCTCGGAAATAGCGGAGACCCTTGCTCGCCTTACCAAAGGCAAAGCGGGGATGGAAGGGCTAATCGATGAAAGACCTACTTCACGTGCTCCGCGTCACGAGAGGAACACATGGGTACGAAATTTCGTTGTGCGTTATCTGCAGGAGCCTTTTCCTTCAATGAGTAAAACGTACCAGGATGTTTCATGGGGAAAATCGTGTGTTCTCATTATCTCTGATGAAAGCGAATCAGCAATTTCGATGGCTCTGAAAAGTGAACTGGAGGGGAAAGGTGCACCGGTGTGGATCGTTTCCTCCTCCGGTGCATCTCTTGGGCTCGAAAATGGCATTGTGTTCACCCACTATATAACGATCCTCCCAAGAACACCGAATTATGAGTTCTCTCCCTCTGCGCGCTTGCTGGCAATAGTAGAAAGATTACGGACGGCGGTTATCCTTGAATCTTCGGTCAAGAGGCTCAATTCGAATGCGACTGTTGCATATGTTCAGTTCGGTGGAGGGTACTTTGGAACGGAGATGAACTACGGAGATATCGAGCAATGTTGTGCAACGGCATTTGCAGCGAGCGTTCACCACGAGAGGCCTCAACTGAAAGTGAGGGTAGTGGATTTTTCTCCCCTCATCGGAGAAGTCGCTGTTGCCCGGTGTGTAATAGATGAGCTTTCAACGTCCGAACACTACTCAGCTGCTGGATATGATGCGGAGATGATGCGTCGTGTTGCTAGACCGCGAATTCAGGAGCTAGCTTCTTCCGGGCAGCGTTCCATTGCATGGTCTTCGGAGGATGTTGTCCTCGTAACAGGAGGCGCAAAGGGTATTACGGCTGAATGCGCCCATGCTTTTGCTCGGGTAACAGGTGTCCGAATGGTACTTGTCGGGAGGTCCCCTCATCCTGATAATAAGCCCAAAAGCGGCGGTAGCTCAGACGT
>DMNE01000149.1:4405-4548 GCA_003453735.1 Nitrospiraceae bacterium
ATCCATGGAGCCGGCCTCAACAGACCAAATCGGACGGAAAATGTATCATCAGAAGAGGCGTTGGAAGAAATCGAACCCAAATTGTATGGCGCCATGAATCTTTGCGACGTGCTTAAAGATGCTCCACCGAAATTGTTTGTCGG
>DMNE01000149.1:4574-7751 GCA_003453735.1 Nitrospiraceae bacterium
GTTCTTTGTATCGCTTTTAGTATCTGGGAAGAGATAGGCATGGGGGCACGCTTGGGGAGCGTACAGCATCTTGCAAAGATGGGGATTGACGCCATACCGACAAATGAGGGGATTCATCGCTTTCTTAATTTGGTACTCGGTAATACTGAAGCACGCCAAGTCATTGTTACGGCTCGACTGGGTGTTTTCGATACCTGGAAGCCGGAAGGACATCCATTCCCTGCTGTCGCGAGGTTTCTGGAGGATATTGTAGTTATAGAGCCGAATGTAGAAGTTGTTTCACGCGCGCATCTTAGCCTTCAGCAAGACACATATATNNGTATCTTATGTCACCGGTCAAAGCAACTTTAATGCACTTCTCGTCGAGGATATTCGCCTTGACCGTCCTATAGCAGTATCCCTTGAGGTCGGATGCATGATCGAAATTCATGCAGAGGTTCTTGAACGAGATTCGGCCGACTCCCCACTGCGGGTAAATGCTAGCATCCGCTGTGAGCAAACGGGCTTCTTGACAGATCACTTTTCGGCGACCTTTATCCTCGGGAATGCGATGGAGGTACCACTGGAGCATATTGATATCCCGGAGAGACCTTTGGATATTGAACCAAAACGTGATCTTTACGGGGGTCTATTATTCCAGGGACCCCTGTTTCAGCGGATTCATCAGATATATTTGTTGAATTCCAAAAAATGTGTGTTTCTTTCCGAATTTTACCCCGACACTAATTTTTCTGGCGAATTTAAACCTAGTTCTTGGCTCATGGGAGATCCATTCTTGAGAGACTCCCTTTTTCAGGCCGCTCAACTTCCGGTTTCTCGTGACATCTGTTTACCGGTGAGAATAGGACGTTTGGAACGGTACAAAGTTAATGGTCGCTTGCCCGACTACCTGATCGGCATTGCTACTATCGAAGATCAGCGAGAGTATGAAATCACTGTAAAACTGTTAATCATTGATGAGAGTGGCCGAGTGGTTGAACAGCTTGACGGGTGCGTCGCAAAAGTTATGGAGCATCATGAAGATTATCCGACCGCGGAAGACATAGCTGCCCCCGGCAAGCGTGATGAAAAAATCATTTGCAGTGAAATCGAAAGAAGAACTCCCCATTTCGCTTTGAGGCTACCTGAGATTTCGTCGGCACATGTCCCGGGTATCCATCAGTTAACCAAAACAGATAGGCACAAGCAAGAACTGCCTTTGATTAAAGAGACCGTCGGTCGAGCGCTGAAGATTAATGGTTATGCGACAGAGGAGGTCCACATCAGGTGGCTCAATTCGGACAAACCAAATCTTGAAGGTGCAGCTGACCTCGGGCTGGATATTTCGCTTTCTCACGACGAAGGGACTGTGCTTTGTGTTGCCGGATCCGGTCCCCAGGGATGTGACATAGCATCGGTTACGAATCGTACGCGTGAAGAATGGATTGCCCTGTTAGGAAAAGCAAGGGAACCTCTCTTTGAGCAGTTGATTGGCGGTATCNNAACTTGCAATCGAGAGGCAAAAGGGAGACACTGTTCTGCTTAGAAGTGATATATCCGACAAGAGGTTGCATATTCTCACGTTCCCGGCGGTGCTGACAAGAGGCTCGGAGAGGATTATTGCGTTGGTTGTCCAACCTATAAGCGATCAGCGTTCGGACATTTCCAATGAACACAAGAAAGCACCTGGAGAAAAGCTTGTTTTTGATTTTGAGTCGCACAAGGTTAATATATTAGACGGACCGCAGGGGCAACCTCTTTTGTCATGTCAATTTCCCATAACATTCAAGGAGGCATCGAATCCAAGCCGTACGCTCTATTTTTCGCACTACTTCGCTTGGATAGGCAAATTGCGTGAGTTTGCAATCCAGCCCATTTATGAGAATCTGGTCGAATCATTTTCAACAGGTAAATGGGGAATGGTAACAAACCATGCCGAAACCAGCATTGTCGGAGATGCGCAGCCCGGCGACATAATCGACGGTCGCGTCTGGCTCGATAGAGTTTCGGGTAACGACCGATCCAGAATTGATATCTGTTTTGAATGGTGGAAAAAGACCTGTGATGGGAAGCGAGAGCGGATTGCCTTCAGTACAATGAGCTCAACATGGGTGGCGATTCGTGGCCACGGTATTGTTGAAGTCCAGCCCCTACCTGAATTTGCAAAAGAATTTCTCAATAAGGTGCTTCCTCCCCCTGATAATCAAGACGTTCGTCACGAGTCTTCCGAACTGGTTCCCACTTTCGATTTTGGGCAGGAGCTTTACCGAGAATCTGCCGGGCCTGTACGACCAACTGCACTCGTTATGGAGCGAACCTTTGAGACTACGCTAGAGGATGCAAATCTCGTGGGTAATATTTATTTTTCTAACTACTATCTATGGCAGGGGCGGGTGCGAGATTATTTTACTAATGAGATAGCACCCGAATATTTCAATGGTTCAGGGAAACAGGGCGAATTGAGATGTGACAGGTGTAAGATAAATCATACAAACGAGGCCATGCCCTTTGAGCGAATAGGTGTAAGAATGTATAGAACTGCGATTTATGAGCGGGGAATAAAATTCTATTTTGACTATTATCGTATTGAGACTAATGGGAAACATAAAAAGCTCGGTTATGGAGAACACGAGGCTATATGGTTTACCCGGACAGAAGAGAACAAGTGGGCACCATCGGATCTTCCAATAACAATCCGTGATGCGTTGCTTCCAAAGGAAGAGCTGAGAAGCCTGGGTTTTTCTAGTTCGGGAGCACGGAGCAATGAGCAGTATGATGTCATCGTTGTTGGCTCAGGGATAGGAGGGTTGTCGGCTGGAGCGCTTCTGGCCAAGCAAGGCAAGCGCGTTCTGGTAATTGAGCAACACGATAAACCAGGAGGCTTTTGTACTTCCTGGGTGCGTCATGTAAAGCACGATAACGAAAATCTGCGATTTGTCTTTGAGGCAGGTGTTCACGATATCGCTAACTTTGGTGACTACAGCAAAACTTCCAAAATCTTGACGACTCTTGAGATAGCTGACAGCATAGAGTGGCGACGTGTCGATCATGAGTATATTCTACCTAATCTTCGGCTGAAGGTTCCGCGCGAGTTAAGTGGTTATGTTAATCTTCTCTGCGAGCAATTCCCTAAAGAAAAAGAGGGACTATTAGCGTTTTTCAAAGAAGTGAAGGTTTGTTTCGAAGAGATATATGCTC
>DMNE01000225.1:0-5029 GCA_003453735.1 Nitrospiraceae bacterium
AGAGTTGAGAAATGATGCCATCCCTTTTCCAGATCAAGGCTATGTGCAGTGCTCACATCCATGCCTTTAATATAATCCGTCACCTTGGTTACGATCACTCGAGGGATAGGAACCTCTTTGCATAGGACACGGATCGTGGGTAGCACCATGTCGAAGGTAATGAGGGTGGTCAGGTCTGCGGTAGCAGCCATCAGCTTAAGCTCTTCAGCCGTGTACATGGGGTTGAGGTTGACCACGATCGCACCCAGTGATAACACCGCATAGTAAGCGATTGGATACTGAGGACAGTTGGGAAGATGGATTCCCACCCGTTCCCCTTTTTGAACACCCAGCGATCCCAAAGCGTTGGCGAACCGCATGACCAGGGCGCGTAGCTCCCAGAAAGTTATTTCCGTCCCGTAAAAGTTGAGGGCAGCTTTGTCGGGGTAGGCGTTGGCAGGAAGTTGGATCAGTTCATGGATCGCAAGGCGCGGCACGCGGACGGTGGTTNNCAAGATTTTGCTTCCAAGGTATATCTCCTCCTTCTTCAGATTTTGTACGGTTAAACTGAGCTATCGCCTATTAGTGATGATCTTCCTTCATTCTTGACGGTTTCTCTTTCTCCTCGTCCCGCAGTATCCTGCGTAACACCTTGCCTACCAGTGTCCTCGGCAGGTCCTTGCGGAATTCAAAGAACCTCGGAACCTCATAGCCTGTAAGCTTCTCCCTGCAGAAGTCTTGCAACTCCTCCTGCGTTGTCTGCTGCCCCCCCTTGAATACCACCCATGCTTTCACTGCCTCCAGTTGCCGCGGGTCGGGGATCCCTCCAACACATACCTCAGCGACCGCNNCTATCTCACGCGGCCACACCTGAAGGCTTCCCGTTGTTTTTTGCTGTGTTCTGCATTCGTCCAGCATGCTTGGTGATACTGTCCTTCTTGCGTATCTCCTTTTTGACCTTCCACTCAATTTGGAAAGCACCGGCCTGGACCGAATTTAGACCGCTTGAGACCATCGCCAGATTCACCAGGACGGCTAAATCAACGTTGCCTTTAACTTTGCTTTTTTCTTGGGTCCTTCTTCTTTCGAATCGAAATTTGGACTAACTTTCTTTCCTTGAAATGGAGTGATTTGGTCCACCCGATGTGATAAGGATATTTGGTCAACCGTATTGTCAAGAAAGTCGAGGAAAATAAGCCGATCGCGTATCAAGTCGCCTACCCCTGTAATTATTTTTATTGCTTCCTGCACTTCCCAGGCTGCGATGATTGCGGGAGTGGCTGCGGGATTCCCGGTAAGGGTTTCAACCCCACAACCACTTTCCGTGCCGGAAATGTCACAGATAGCTTTGAACCCTTTATCTCCTGGAAGGATGGTCATCATCTGGCCGCAGAAACCTGCAATGGCACCGTGGACAAATGGAATTTTTAGCTTATTGCAAGCATTGGCCACGATCCGCCGGGTCATAAAATTATCCAGGCCGTCAAGCACCACGCCCGCATTTCTTATAAACCTCGTGATGGTTTGAGAATTGATGGTTTTATTGATGGGGGTCACCACTACCGCAGAGTTAATTTTTTTAACCCTGTCCACTGCCGTCTTAACCTTGGATTTTCCGAGGTCTTCCTCCGTGGCGATTATCTGCCTGTTGAGATTGTTTTCGACAAACCTGCCTTTGTCGATGATGACTAAATGGCCGATCCCCTGCCTTGCAAGCAGTTCTGTTATCGTTCCACCCAGGCCACCCACCCCGCAGACAACAACCGTGGAGCGAAGCAGCTTGATCTGTCCCTCGATACCTATTGTGCCGATGTTACGCAGATATCTGGCAGGAACGATGCCGTGTTCCAGGCAGGTAATCTCAATTTCCCGGGATGCGGTTTTTGTTTTGGAGGCGATATATCGTACGCTCTGGAGATCTATCACCAACCTCTTCTGTTTGCCGGGGCTTACCCATGCCTTGCTTAGCTGTTGAATCAGTTGATCGGCAGGTCGACCTGTAGTCATATTTGTTTAAAGATTTATGAATCAATTTCAGCATCAGCCGATCTCACATTATTTGTTTCCTGATAAAAATGTTGTCGCTCCTGTAAACCAGAGGGCTTGATTGGCATCGCCTTCGAAGTGAAGTTTTCCTTCGTAAAGAGCGTCCATTGATTTATTAAGATCTTGGGATGACATGACTTTAAAAGCGGTACCCGCGTCCGACCAGACCAGGGCCACATCGAATGGTTTCCGGTCCCCTTTCAGTGATGAAATCTCACCGCTATTGAAAATATACAATCTTGCTCTTTTACCGTCAGCGGTTTTTATCAACACTTTCACTTTTTCATTTTTGATATACTCTTTAAATTCAGTATTTTTCTTAGAGGCCTTTTTAAGCTTGCGATAGAGGATAAAGAGCAGCAGTGTAAATTTCATATCAATATCCTTTTAAAATTGTGTTTTCATCCGCCCGCGACTTTGGGTATCATATCAAGCGTATCGCCTTNNCTCCCATGGATTTAAGTTTTTTCTCATAGGCAGGCCCATAGCGGGCCTCAACATAATCCTTGACTTCGTCAAGACTATTTACATCAACGGTTACAGCTCTTACGCCGAGGAAAACCCTCCACGGCCCGATGAAGTTGATATTAACTTTAGCCAAGATTGATCCAATTGCCTTATAATTTTGCGTCCGTGCTTACCACTACTTAGTGTCAGTCCATAAACTGCAGTTTACACAAAAGTCGATANNGAAAGCCGGAATCCAGTTCTTTCAGTACCC
This sequence comes from Nitrospiraceae bacterium, assembly GCA_003453735.1. Classification (GTDB taxonomy): domain Bacteria; phylum Nitrospirota; class Thermodesulfovibrionia; order Thermodesulfovibrionales; family UBA9159; genus UBA9159. Next base: position 2,747 of record DMNE01000225.1, read on the forward strand.
TCTGGATGCCGGATCAGGTCCGGCATGACGGGCTTACAGTCTTTATGGGCAGACTCTACTTCGCACCGATGGATTCAGCGATTTCCGGCATGCCCAGGCTTTCGAGGCGTTTCTTTGACGGCTTGCCGGTCCTTTTGTTCCAATCTCTAATCGCATAGTATTCAGACAGCATCTTTTCCATATTGGGCACGTGGCCCTCCTGCCCGCCCTCGGGAATCGGCCTCATGGCGAGCTCGGGCAGGACATCATCTTTCGCGGAAATGCCAAGCTTGCAGGACAAGGCCCGCTGCAACTGGAAGGCGCGTTCCCCGGCCTTCAACAACTGGTCTAAGTCCATATTCCAGCCTGTCGAAGCGTTGATCATACCGGTGATCGATATAACGGGTATGATGGCCCAGTTGCAGATTCCGATCGAATCGCTTACAGCCCTCCAGTTTTGACTCCTTTCAACCATCTCGGCTTTATCATCAGCCCAACGGTCTGTTATCTTGAAAGCCAAGTCAGGATGTCCCGTACCACCGTCCACTCCGTATCCGTCACTTTTGTTATGGTCCGCTCCGCGTGGCGCCGTCGCATAGACAAGCCCCATGGAGTGAAATGCCCTCGGGTCGTGCATCGGAAGCTCGAGTCCCTTCGTCTGAACCGCTTCTCCGATAGGCCGGCCGTATTTCTGCGCCATCCGTTTTGTTCCACCAGTAAGGATAGCGCCAAAGCCCTGATTCTTGCCGATCTGATGTACAAGCTCGATCGCAGCGTCAATATTCCCCCAGGTGAGCTTAAGACCGCCGGTATCCTTCTCGGTGATGACTCCCAGGTTATAAAGATAGAACGCATAGCCGGCGCTGGCGCCACTGCTGATCGTATCGAACCCATAAGCATTGCACATCTCGTTAAAGTAAACAGCCGTGGACATATCGAGGTCGAGCCCCATCATCGCTCCCCAGGCAATCAATGTTTCATATTCAGGGCCTTCGACCCTATCATATAAATACTTTCCTTCTTTGATCCGGAGTATCTTACGGCACCGTATCGGGCAGCTGTAACAGGCGGTACTCTCGGTCTGATATTGCTCCACCTGTGCAGCGCCGCTTATTTTTGTCGATTGAGGGAGCGTCGGGGCAGTGTAGTAATTGGTCGGACCATCGCCGTAGGAGATGGCCGAATCAATCCACCCCGCTGTGCCAGTCTCGTGCATGATCATGGAGAAGAAACCTTCCTTTACCTCGGTCATCGCCGTGCGTGCAGCCTCGCGGAACTTTTCTGGATCCTGCATGGGATAATTGATCTTGCCCCGTACGGCAATCGCCTTGACCTTCTTGGAGCCCATGACGCAGCCCAACCCCGCCCGGCCAAGAGAGTGGCCGTATTCGGACATGATATTTCCGTAAAGCACGACGTTCTCCGAGGCGGGGCCGATGCAGGCAACCTGAATGCGATTATCCCCATATTCCTTTTTGATTTCCTCTTGGGTCTTGTAGGTATCCTTGCCCCACAGGTGGCCGGCATCTTTCAGCTTGGCAACGCCCTCCTTGATGTAAAGGTAAACGGGTTTAGCTGATTTCCCTTTGAGAATCACGCCGTCATAGCCAGCATTCTTTAGCTCCGCGCCGAACCAGGCGCTTGCGTTGGCATCACCATAGTGTCCGGTGTACGGAGATTTGGTGGCACCACCCCAGCGGCTAACGCTGGGACCGCTGGTGCCATTAAGGAGACCAGGCATCAGAATGAGAGGGTTATCCGGTCCGAGCGGGTCAGTTTTCTCGTCCACCATATCAAAGAGGTAGCGCGCGGCCAGACTGGTGCTGCCNNTCGTAAGTATTCCCCTGGTGAGATCCGCAAGAAGTAGCTTGCCCTGATATCCGTTCATGGTTTCCTCCCATAGATCTCTCAGAAGACCGCTAAACGCATGGACCCGAGCGCATAGGGTAACAAAAAGATTAAAAGCTTTTCCATTCGTCGCGGAGGATGTATCCGTAATATCCTATTTACTTAGAAGTCGATGCTCTTGCCCTCATTCGCATAGCGGAAGATCTTCCCCAAGTCTTCCTCGCCAGGAACGCGCGTGACCGTCATCGTCATCACCTCATTCAATGCCCTTTCTACCAGTCCTGATATGGACTGCTCATACTTTGGTTTTTCAATTCCGCAATCCCTGACGGACAGGGGCTGGCCGATTTCCTTTGCCAGCGCACGGACTCTGGCGACAAGGGCATTCGCGCATTCTTTGTCGGAACCGGATGCGATTCGGCAGTAGCGCGCCATCTCTGCATACTTGGCCATGGT
>DMNE01000225.1:5080-7396 GCA_003453735.1 Nitrospiraceae bacterium
AGCGTACATCATCTCCTTGCGTGCCTCGAGGTCGTTCCCGTTTTTATAAGCTTTGGGCAGATATTCAAAAGTTCGCCGTGTCGCGATCAGTCCCGGGCCGAGAGTCATACTGGTGCCCCACGTAGAGGTATATCCCTCGATGGCGTGGCAGATGACGTCCATGCCGGTGTCTCCAGTGATCTGTGGAGGCATACCGGCGACCATCACGGGGTCGAGTATGGCGATATCCGGCATGTCTTCGGTCGTCCCCAGACCGAGTTTACGGTTATCCTTTATATCGGTGAGCACGACCGCCCACNNACGCCGAGCCAGCAGGCAGATGATTGCCTTGGCCGCATCCATACAGGAGCCACCCCCTATTCCGATGACCCAGTCGGGCTGGTATTTACCCACCGCTACCCCGCCCTTCTTGATGGTGTCAAGCGAGGGCTCGGGTTCTATTTCATCAAATATTTTCCATCCGATGTTTACCCCGTCCAGTCGGTCGGTCACCAATTTTGCCAGACCGAGCTTCACGATGTTCTTGTCAGTGACGATGAAAGCTCTCTTGCCTTTGACTTGCGCAAGATAATCGAGAGCATTGTCCCCGTAGACAATCAAAGGGCAAGCAAAATTCCACATGCTAACCTCCCGCTATTTCTTATAAACTGACGGCGATATCGTCAGTCCAGCCATTCCGTCTGAAGCCGCATCGTACAGTTTGTAAGCTCATTTGCCGCCTTGGTGTAGCGCATGATTTTAGCCATGTCGCCCGTGAGCTTAGATTGCCTGGTGATCAGTGCCTGTGTGGAATCAAGCTGCTTGGTGGCGATTTTCTTCCAGACAGCATAGGGAGCCGACAAGGTGAATGCAGGCTTGTGTTTACTGGTATCCGTCACGATTTCGCATGCACGGCATTTGCCGTGATAAAGATCCACGTACATGTAAGTGGTCTCTTTGACCGGGCCGCCCGGTTCTGTGATAAAGTAAAAGTCACCCTCCCAGGTTTTGGCCGCCTCCTCATAGGCCGCGCTTTTATTGATTTCTTCTTTGTACTGATCGCACCATTCTTGTGTCCCGTACTTTGCCATAGTGAACAACCTCCTTTCATTTTTAATATTCTGCGCTTGGCTAAGACATGGATGACACTCTTCTTCCGGCATTTTCCTTGGTAGTTTGTAGAGCAAATCTATCATTAGCGAACATTCTTGTCAACGAGTTCAGGAGGGGGTCACCCAACCTATTTTAAAAAAGAACCCTATCAAAGTTTTAGAATTTTGTCGGCCAATTTGCCAGCCGATGCTGGCTCACACCGCCCTCAATCAACGAAAAGACTCCTAACCGTTACCATCCACCATGGAGATTCATTAATCCTTTGGCAATTTTCTCGCCACCTTCATTACTCCCCAACAGACTGTATACGGTTCGGGGACACCTGTATCTTTTATAGAGCTCCCGGATACAGTCGGAAAATTTCTTCTCCCTATCTCCGGATACGGTGATCACTTCCTGTGAGATCTCCTCAATTTTCCTACTCAAGGTGTCCTCCATTAGGAGACCGTCTTTCATCTGCCGATTCTCTATCTTCTCGTAGGAAATCTGTACCCCGTACTTTCCCGCAAGGGTTTTCAGATCGCCTGCCTTAATTTTCTCTAAAGCATCCCCCGGATAATACCGCAGCTTTACCAAATATTCGGCCATGGCTCCATCTCCTTCCTGCAATTCAGACACTGGACTTCAGACTTTAGACACTAGACTTTTCTCTTTCCTGAGAGAGCAAATCCTCAGTCGTTAGGAGCTACACCTCACGCCCTCACGACCGATGCCTTGGGATAAGAAGTTCAGTCGGATGTCTGGAGTCTATAGTCTGAATTACTGATACCCCTTTACCCTGGCAAGTATTCCTGATATTTCTGGAATTTACTTTTTCTCTCCTCTTTCGTCCGCAGAAAGTAGTCTTTGGACGGCGCAATATGATAGTTAAAATGATTGTATGACACGTCCGGTCGAAACCGGTTGTCCTCCCAGGCTTTCTTCTCAAATTTTACGTGGATCTTTCCACCGGCCATGGTCAGCTTTCCCCGGACCCCGCACGTGGGACATTCGACGGTTTTCCGATCCTTTAATATCCGCACCAGCCAATCGTGGCAGGAAGGGCAGACGCCGTCCTCCCCCTGATAGGTTAGATCTTTCTCCCTGACGGCGACGGTGATTTCTTTTCCCATGCGATAGGCCAAATCCATCGCCTCTTGATCCAGGACAACTTCAGATATCCCCTGAGTACAGATAGCGGCCTCATTGATTTTGGTCAAACCCATCACATTCAGGAGGACGTTG
>DMNE01000229.1:0-7806 GCA_003453735.1 Nitrospiraceae bacterium
CTTTAGGTTGACCTCGGCTTTATCCGGATCCCATTCAAATTCCATGTGTTATTTTATCATCTTTCACAGTCTAACACAAAAAATGAAATACCACAAAAATGCCACATTTGGCGTTGATTTTCGAGAATATATGGCGGTCTTCGACCTGACTCCGTCGGCACGGGTTTCAGGAAGAAGCCAAACTTTCAAAGTCTGCCCGGACATTTTGCTGAGTATGCCCCGTACTGAATCGGGAAAAGGGCTTTGCCCTCACTTCCCAGGAGGGGCTGGCAGACCTTTCAGGTCCTTCCTGAACCACGCATCTTATGAACATGATATACTTATGCGGAGTACAATTGGAATCTATTAGTTCTTCAGCTACAAGTTGTGAAAATACTAGGAGATGGTTTATATAAATGCTAATTATCGATAGAGGGGCAATACTAGCATCTCCGGCTGCAGGTATCATTATCGTTTTATTTCTCAGATTAGTCTTGATAAGAACAAGAGCTATAAGCTACAGATGGATTTATGAAGGATAATATGTATGCGTCAAATTTCCGGCGGGTAGAAGTTCTATTTTGACTACGCAGAAAAATGGGCTTAATCATCATGGCACATTCATGGGGACGCAAAAATCGGTTACACCGACCAAATGTGCGAGTCTTCTAGCTGGTATGAACCATTGCGTAGGGAGTGGCGTGCCTCACAGCAACTCCCTAGAGATTTTTGTTACTGTCCGTGACAATTTTCCAATAATCAAATCGGTACCCAAGTACCATCTGCTATGGCTGCTCGACACAATACAGAGAAAGTCTAGCGTCACAATTAGTAAGCATATCTATGAACGCTGTCTGGGTCGTGCTGTCTGCTAGTCCGAAATCACCCACGCCTGAGGCAGAAGACCAACCTGCACAATCCGATCCCGCAGAAAAATCTGCACCGCTCCCAATCCCTGTCCAAACCCAGGTTGTGCCGTCCATATCGGAAACTTGTTGCGCTATGACACCATTGGAAAGGTCCGCATAAAGAGCCGGGAAAATAGCCGTGACAGTTGTTGTGCCGATCACTGTAATGCCATCAGCGCGGTAATACGTGGTGTTTGGCTGCAAAACCCAGTCGATTCCTTTAACCGCGTCCCTGTTAATACCATCCACCATCAATGCCTTATAGATGCTTGAAGTCGGTTTAGCGGGATCAGCGTTGCAGAACGCGTCAGCTTTTTGGGTGGCTGTAGACCCTGGCAAGAGCGGGTCATTCTGAAAATCGCCCACATGTTTCTGAGAAGTCATAAAGATCCTGAAAATTTGTGTTGTTGGGGGGGCTGAACTCACAACAAAACTATATTGATTGGATAAGGCACCCTTTCCTACCCCTCGGCCAATTACAGCAGCACTGTAGGTATAAGTCCCAGGTGGTAGTGAGACCGGGGTTTTCTCCACCACATTACTCTGAGCTGTGAGCAGAAACGTCTGATAATATGGACCATGCTGCCATTACTATCGGTTAAAACCCAGTCTACCTCCCAGTTGTCAGTATCAGGTGCAAAGAAACCGACGACCAAATCTATCTCTTGCCCCACAGAAAAAGTATTAGCAGCAGTGCAAACATTGCTAGCCGAAAGACAGGGATACGATGCACCAATCCAGGCATAGCCAGGCATCTCAGACTTTGAAGCCCTCGACTCCTTTCCCTCGGCGTTAGCAATCCCCACCAGCAACACGGTAAGCAATAGAATTACGGTAGTTAACTTCTTCATTCTTTCCCCCTCCCCCTTCTTTCATTAGCGCGGTACATTCCCTCCTTTCGCAATGAAGTTGGCATACATGGGACATGACGTTCTTATTTGGCTTTTTTCTCCGGCATGATCATAATCGCGACCGCAACAGATTTCCCGTCCATTTCATGAAACTTCACCGTGACATTCTGACCTGCCTTGAGGTCGTCCAAGGTTTTCTTCGCTTTGTGCATGCTTATCTTTGTCATGTCGTTTGTTACGAATATCACGTCACCCTTCCACCTGTTATCGGCCGCTGTCGCTACTCCCTCAACAGAATGCACTGTCACTGTCTTGGCTGCTGTGTCGACAGAAACTACCGGTCCCATGAGGGAATACATCTCTTTTTTCGCTGCAATGGCGACCATGGCAACGGACATTACGAAAACCATCACTAAGCCTATAGTGAGAACTTTTTTCATCTGTTATTTCACCTCCTTCCCCGGCATCCTGACCAAATTCTCTTTATGTTTAGGCATCTCCTTTCGCATATTATCGTTCCACGCCTATATATATATTATCACAAAAAACCCTTTGTCAATATCATTTTTTTAAAAAAAATGTAAGGAAAAGGCTCACTTGCCCATGGGGGGCTCAGTGGAAAGCGGTATTGAGTCATGCTTGAAATTAGCACTTTTAAAGGAAATTTACTCCATCCGACTTTTTGGATCAAGGCTTGACGCGGGGACTCATCTTTTTGAAATGAAAGATGTATCATTGTGGAGAAGCTCGTTCGCGCAGCTCAGGGGCAGAAGACGCTGATTTCTCTGGGCATTTGTGAACTGTGGGTATCTATGAGCGGTAGTTATGCAGTTAACAAAAATATTATCCCAATATTCATGATATGTAGTTAGCAAAATCACAATTCTTGTGAAAAAAACAACTTAGTATGATAATATCTCGAAGATGATAGAAACTCTATAATCACTTGTTAGCTAGCCTTGGGAACCAAGGGGGAGCCCAAGATGAGCTTCACCGGACTATTTGTTATCCTTTGTTGGGCTATATTCCTTATATATTGGTTTTTAGCCGCTTTTTCGGTCAAACGCACTGCTGAGGGCAGGGGCTTGAGAAGGTGGGGTTGGCGTTTTCCGATATTAGCAGCAGTGCTCCTCGCAATATTTATTAAAAAAAGTAGATTGTTTCCAAAGTCTGCTGCGGAAGCGATCCTATGGCAACGGACACTTGCAGTAGGGATTGCTTCCGACCTAATAACTCTTATTGGCCTTATTGTCGCGCTTTGGGCGCGTAGTACACTCGGCGGCAACTGGAGCTATGATGTTGTATTAAAAGAAAACCATGAACTTATCGAGCGAGGACCCTATGCTTATGTCCGTCACCCTATCTATAGCGGAGTTCTTTTGATGATTCTCGGCTCGGCTATTATATCTGGCCGCGCTGGCTCCTTCATTGTGCTCGCTATCCTTTTCCTTGGATTGTGGTTCAAGGCACTGCAGGAAGAAAAATTGCTCGCGAAACATTTCCCAGAGGTATACCCCAAATACAAACAACGGGTTAAAGCTTTCATACCATTTCTCTTTTGAGACAGAACATGTTCTGAAATCATGGCAGAGTGTGGCGTAGATGCGCCTATAATGTTTGATTCGGGTCCGCCAGATGCCTGACCAATCACAGCTCGATGACAAATACCTTAATCGATCAGGGTAGCGCAAAATTGTCCTGGGAAAAAATACTTTTAAGGCCCGAATGCTGGAAACCGTTTCGTGAGGGATGTGTTTCCATGACCTGCGGTATTCGACTGGAGCGATAAAACTAGCAATTATGGAAGGATTTTTTCGACTGGTAAATTGGTTATTCTTTTACCTTGGTTTATTTGGATTCCCATATTAGCCGTGTTTATCGTATTGATCATTGGAAAGACTTTCACCAAATATTGGGGATCACTATTTATAGTTACTGGCATGGTCATGCCGGTCAATGGCGAAGCGAGGAACCACTGGCTTCGAAGTCAGCTGAAGTGAGAGTTCCTAGCATACCGGCTACGACGGGAGCCGGCTTGAGGCATCTCTCGAGGAGGAGACGGACCCTCGCGTGTAACCAACACAACTTCTATACATGCGATAAAGTGTTAATTTCTTCGTCTTAACATGGTCTTGAGTGGAAGCTTCGGTCGTGTTAGAATTCAGTTATAAAAGGCGATTCTTTGCTTGAAATGTAATCGAGTCGGCAGATAAGGGAGGACGTATGAAAGGAACGTCGTTACTCGCAATACTTCTTGTTGTGTTCATAGGCTGCACAAACATGCAAGGCGCGAAAGATGTGCCCCGCATTACAAAGGAGGAACTCAAGGCTAAACTTGGATCACCCGATCTGGTTCTTCTCGATGTGAGGGCTAAAAATGACTGGGAAAAGAGTGACGAAAAGATTACTGGCGCCGTACGGATGAACCCGGAGACCGTCGATACCTGGGCCGGCACATTGCCGAAGGACAAGGAGATAGTGCTTTACTGCGCCTGACCGCACGAAGGCACGAGCGCCCGTGTGGCGGAAAAGTTGATTGCGAAAGGCTTCAATGCAAAGGCTCTTAAGGGCGGCTGGAGAGAATGGTCAGCGGCCAAATACCCCGTCGAAAAGAAGTAATCAATCTTCAGCTTACCCGCCGTGCAGTGAGACGTTTTTGCAGAGGGAAACCTTGTTTTAGTATTCCTGCATGTGTAAGGTTTACAGTCCCCTGATTGATTCTACTGGAAATCAACATCTGTTACTTTCTCAGATCTAAAATACGCAGACCCTGAACTCTAAACTGCTTCCATCTCAGCATTGGAATTACGATCACACGAGATCATAGACTGATCTTCCTCTCTATTATTCCTGATTGTGGAAGGAGGAATCTTAACAGGATGCACCACAATATGGTAAGTTGTAAGGCATTTCGAAAAATTCAGCGAGACTGAATGCGGCAATCTGTCATAAGGCAAGAGCATTCTGAGATAGAGATTCATGATATTGAGTTGCCGAGGAATTGACTTTGATACGGTGAGGTAAATAATCAGCCGGCTTTCAGAACCTCAACGTGGATATTCACTTCTGCTGACTTCAGGGTACACACAATATCACCTTCGATCTTGTCGCAAATAGCATGGGCTTGTTCCACTGGCATACCAGCGGGGACTTCAAGATGAAGATCAATATACTTTCTGGCTCCGGCCCTTCTCGTCCGCAGGTTGTGGTATTTGATGGTGTCACAACAGTGCTTCTTAATTATTATTTCAATTTCGTCTATATCGTTCTCTGGAAGTGAGGAGTCAAGCAGAGGGCTATAAGCATTCTTGAATAGGTCATATGCTTTTTTCACAATGAATAAGGCAATTACCATGGCCACAATGGGATCAAGCAAGTTCCATCCCGTCATCCAAATCAATAATAACCCACAACCAACACCCAGGGAAACATAGACATCTACTTTGAGGTGAAGAGCATCAGCTTCCAGTGCTATTGAGTCGGAAGCTTTGGCCACCTGATAGATCTTCCTTGAGACGATAAGATTTACTGCGGCTGAAACCATCATCACGATAAACCCTGCCCCTACTGATTTGATAGGTTTATTTGATAATATCTTATGAATCGCTTCATAGATGATCCATCCCGATGCCAAAAGAATCAGGAGCGATTCAATAACACCCGAAACATTTTCATATTTCCCATGTCCGTAAGGATGGTCCCGGTCAGGAGGACTGTCAGATATCCAAACAGCAACAAATGCAATGATGGAGGCAAAGAGGTCGAGGGTTGAATGAATAGCTTCTGAAATTATACTGACAGAGCCGCTGACAATGCCCATTGCCAGTTTCATCAAAACCAATGATCCATTTGATAGTATTGAGAACCTTGCCACCCCAACTTTAGGACATCTGCCGGGAATCCTCGGCATTTTAATGCCTAGATGAAAGGCGGCAGTCTTTTTTTTCAGTGACATCCGTCCTCACTTTGAACAGACTATTGACAATTTTTTGATAACATAGAGTCTAGGGTTGTATACCTCAAAAGAGCCTGTAGTGTGCGTACCCCTCTATCAGGCCATTGAGAACTATCAATAGTAAGCACACTTTTGATTCAAGGAAATCTGGATTCCAAAACATCGTCATAGAGCTTTTTCGCTCTGCCGACATCGGTAACACGAATCTCAAACCAATCATCGGGATTCATGATAGCCTCCTTGATCTATACTGATAATATTTTATCACTTATCATGTTGTAAAATAACTGACAAAAATGGTGATGATTATATGGGCAGGCTTAGATCCCAGAGAAGGCAGACCGAATGTTTCCTATAAAAGATACTGTACCCAATAACACATTCCCCTCCACAACGTGGAGCATCATAATTCTGTGCGGGATTGTTTTCCTTTTTGAAACCACCCTTCCGCAGGAATTCCTTGAGGAATTCATATATTATTTTGGGATTGTTCCTATTGAATATACCAAACGCCACGGCCATCATCGCCCCCTGATAGACTACCTTTCCTTCCTGACCACCATGTTCCTGCACGGTGGGTGGTTACATTTTCTGGGGAACATGTGGTTTCTCAAGATTTTTGGAAGTAAAGTTGAAGACCGTATGGGGCATAGCCGATTTTTTGTGTTTTATTTGATAGTAGGCATCCTGGCAAGTATGTTCTACATCCACTTCAGCCCACGGTCATCCATGCCCGTAATAGGCGCATCAGGGGCTATTGCTGGTGTCATGGGGGCATATTACGTGATGTTCCCGAGAGCAAGGATTCTGACGTTAATCCCCATCTTCATATTCCCGTGGCTCATAGAACTTCCGGCGGTACTTTTTCTGGGCTGGTGGTTCTTGCTTCAGCTATTCTCGGGAACTGTAGCCCAGGTGCTTCCTGCATCTGGCGGTGGGGTAGCGTGGTGGGGGCATATTGGGGGATTTATTGTTGGTATCCTGTTGGTGCCCGTTTTCAGGAAGACCTACAAGGGATTTTATTAAAAAAGAGATTCCTCATTTCTGTAATCCAGGTTGTGCACCCAATTTATACAGTATGTTTGCCATAAGGCAAAAGACTGTAAGACCAAAAACAATCAGATTTATGCCGACAATGCATGTTAGAAGCAATCAGTAAGGACTGTGTAGCCATGCCAATACACCACTTGAGACGTTTCGATACCCGCGACATACCGTTCCATTGCCGCGCGCTTACTCCTTACTTGGGGAGGCATAAATTTGCATCTGTCCTATCTGTAAAGATGAGTAAAAAATGTCGGGGTTGACTGACGGCACGCCCCCGGATTGATTCTCCCCCGCTAACGTTGCTGCAAGCTCGCTCACTTTTGACGACGGTGCTGCCGATGAGATCAATGGTGATCAGAGATTCATTGGAGATAGTACACTGCCAGGATTCTGAAAGACATCCCTGCCTTATATGAATCCGGACACCAGAGTCTATCCAAAAAATTACGGCACAGGCTTTGCGCTTGCCGTGGCTCCCGTGGACATGTTGCCTGCATTGTCTATGGCACAGACCCGGTATCCATAGGTCGTCCCATTGGTCAGCCCTGTATGGGGATAGGCGGTGCCGGTGCCCGTGTAGATCGCCGTTCCGGTTGAACAGGAATACGGTGCGCTGCCCACGGCATACACCACCTTGTAGCTCCCTATGCCGCTGCCAGCATCATTGAACCCGTTCCAGCTCAGGGCCACCTGCCCATTGCCAGGCGTTGCTGTCACGGTCCCATTTGTCGGCGCCGTCGTGTCAAGGATTATACTCGCTGAATACGGTGTCGCAGTGGTATTGCCCCATACATCCCTGAACCACGCATTCACCGTCTTCGTCCCGTCCCCAAATGTCAGCGTCCAGCTCTTTGTCGTCGCCAATGCCGTCCATGACGTACATGCCGTCGTATTGCTTATGCACATCTGGATCGGTGGGCTGGCATCACTTGCAGTCATTGTTAACGTCACCGTTGTGCTCTTCGTGTAGACAGCACCCCCGTTTATGGTTATTGATCCTGTTGGTGGATTCGTCTCTGGCACAGGCCTTGCGCTTGCCGTCGCTCCCGTGGACATGTTGCCTGCA